>JBEEGD010000117.1:0-12415 GCA_041166685.1 Acidimicrobiaceae bacterium
GGTTCTCGAACCGCATCTGCTCCCTCATCGACTTCTCCCCCAAGGTCTTCAGCCGGGTCCATTCTTGCCACGGACGACGAGCAGTGGCTCAGTTGGCGCCGGGTGCACCCTCATCCACCAAGATGAGGATCCGGTTGAACCAGGGGAGGCCTCAGTGGCAGGAATGTGCGAAGGGCGGGTCTGCATCGTCACCGGCGCCGGCCGGGGCATCGGTCGCGAGCATGCGTTGATGCTCGCGGAGCACGGCGCCAAGCTCGTGGTCAACGACCTTGGTGGTGAGATGGATGGCTCGGGAGCGGCGTCCACGGGGCCGGCCCAGGATGTGGTGAACGAGATCAAGGCCATGGGCGGCGAGGCCGTGTCCAACGGAGACGACATCTCCGACTGGAATGGCGCGCAGCGGCTCGTCAACACGGCGATCGAGACGTTCGGCGGCCTCGACGTGCTCATCAACAACGCCGGGATCCTGAGAGACCGGATGCTCACCAACATGACCGAAGAGGAGTGGGACGCGGTCATCAAGGTGCACCTGAAAGGCACGTTCGCGCCCAGCCGCCATGCAGCTGCGTACTGGCGAGAGCGGGCCAAAGCCGGCGAAACCAACGACGCCCGCATCATCAACACGACGTCGGTGTCCGGCATCTACGGCAACCCCGGTCAGACGAATTACGGCGCGGCCAAGATGGGTATCGCCGCCTTCACCATCATCAGCTCGCTCGAACTCGGTCGCTACGGCGTCACCGTCAACGCCATCGCTCCCGGGGCGCTCACCCGCATGACCGAGAACCTGGGCATGGGGCAGGCGAGCGAGGAGGCCAAGGCGCAGATGGCGCCGCGCTGGATCGCGCCCGTCGCGACTTGGCTTGCGTCGACGCAGTCCGCCGACGTGACGGGTCGCGTCTTCGAGGCGTCGGGCAACGTCTTCGCGATCGCCGAGAGCTGGCACCGTGGCCCGACGGCCGAGCCCGTCGACGACCCCGCGCAGATCGATGCCATCGCCCGAAAACTGCTCGCCGATGCGCGCCCGAATGCCGACATGCAGGGTCGGGACCGGAAGGGATGATTCCCGCTCCGAGCGGAACCTTCGAACTGGCCGGCGGACGTCGCCTTGCCTACGACGACATCGGTGATCCCGCGGGCCGGCCGATCGTGTATCTGCACGGCTGTCCCGGATCTCGCCTGTCTCGGCACCCCGACGACTCGGTCGCCGCGGGCGCGGGCCTCCGACTCATTGCGGTTGATCGCCCCGGGTACGGCAGCAGCAATGCCGATCCATCGAGCGATCCCGCATCTTGCGCGGACGACGTGATCGCGCTCGCTGACGGTCTCGGTCTCGGTCGGTTCGCGGTGCTTGCCTGGTCTTCGGGTGGCGCGACGGCTCTCGCCCTGGCGGTGCGCCACCCCGAACGCGTCGTTGCTGTCGGTGTGGCTGCAGGGCAACCCGCGATGATCACCGATCGCGGCGATCTGAGTGCTGACGATTTCGCCAGGATGGCTGCTCCGTTCGTCGCTGAGTCCGGTGTCACCGTCGAGACTGCGATGGAAGCCACGACCGAGGGCGTGGATGCCGCCTCGCTCTCCGACCTTGCGTCTGTCGAAGGCTTGCACGAGCAGCTTGCGCTGAGTCTCGCGACGGCCGTCGAACATGGGCTTGCCGGCGTCGAGGGCGACCTCAGGGCCATGGTTACGCCGTGGTCGTTCGAGCTCGCATCGATCTCGACACCGGTGACGCTGTGGTACGGGACCGACGACACGGTCTACGGGCCGAGCATCGGTCAGCACCTGGCCGACAGCATCCCGAATGCGCGCCTCGAGATCCTCGAAGGCGCGACCCACCTGCTTCCAATGACGAACTGGTCCCAGCTGCTCGACTTCCTCGCGCAGCAACTCGAGATGGAGGAACACTCATGCCGTTGAACCCCGATGCCGTCGGCTCGAAGTCGCAGCCAGGCGAGAAGCACTGGGACTCGAAGGACGCCATCCTGTACGCGCTCGGCGTCGGCTGCGGCGTTGACGACCTTCCGTTCAACACCGAGAACACAAAGGGCGTCGAACAACGCGTGCTGCCCACGATGGGAGTGGTGCTCGGTGTCGCCGGAGGCGGAGCATGGGACGCGCTCGGCGAGATCAACTGGACGATGCTCGTGCACGGCGAGCAGGCGATCGAGTTGCACAAGCCCATCCCGGTCGAGGGCAAGGTGCGTTCCGTCACGACGGTGACGGGCGTCTACGACAAGGGTTCAGGTGCGGTGGTCGCAACGGAGACCGAGTCGGTCGATGCCGCATCTGGCGATCCGCTGTTCACCACTCGATCTGCCGCCTTCATCCGCGGCGAAGGGGGTTGGGGCGGCGATCGCGGCCCGACCGGCCCTCGGCCCACCGCACCCGAGCGCGCCCCCGATCACACCGTGAGGTACCAAACGGGAATCGACCAGGCGCTGATCTATCGGCTGTCGGGTGACCGCAACCCGCTGCATTCCGATCCGTCGTTCGCCGCGGCCGCTGGGTTTGATCGCCCGATCCTTCACGGCCTGTGTACCTACGGCTTCACCGGCCGGGCGCTGCTCAGCGCGTTGTGCGACAACGATCCAGGGCGCTTCAAGTCGATGGAGGCGCGCTTCACCTCACCCGTGTTCCCAGGCGATGAGCTCACGATCTCCATCTGGCGCACCGGCGACGGCGAAGCGGTCTTCCAAACCCGCCGGCCTGGCGACGCCGTGGTCGTCGACAACGGGCTCTGTAGGTTCGCTTAGCCGCGAACGATTCCGAGGGTGTCCTTGCGATCGCCGTTCCAGTCACCGACGATGGCGTGGTCACCGGCGTCGCCATAGCTGATGGTGAGGTCGGCGACACCTGAGGTGTTGTTGTTGCGGAGGTAGAAGGCGTTGCCGCGGTGGATGCCGATGGTGTCGGTGCGGTCGCCGTTCCAATCGCCGATCATCGGCTGATCGAATGGGTCGCCGTAGCTGATGGTGAGGTCGGCGACACCGGTGGTGTTGTTGTTGCGGAGGTAGAAGGCGTTGCCGCGGTGAATGCCGATGGTGTCGCGGCCGTCACCGTTCCAGTCACCGACGACGGCGTCGTCGTTGGCGTCGCCATAGCTGATGAAGACGTCGGCGACACCGGTGGCGTTGTTGTTGCGGAGGTAGAACGTGTTGCCGCGGTGCACGCCGACGGTATCGGTGCCATCGCCGTTCCAATCACCGCAGATCGGCTGGTCGCCGGGATCACCAAAGCGCACAACACGATCCGCGACGCCGCTCGTCAGCATGTCGCGCTCGAAGAACGTGCCGTCGCGGTATACGGCGGGCGAGCTCACGCCGTCGCCGTTCCAGTCGCAGGCGAGAACGGTGTCACCTGGGCCGCCGTACGTGAACGTGTGGTCGGCGACACCCGAGGTGTTCGAGTCTCGGAGGAACCAGGTTGGCGCCTCCGTGTGACCTGCGGCCTGTCCGGAGTTCGGATCGACCATGAGGCTCGACTCGTCCACGGCTTCGAAGTCCGAGCCTTGAAGGTTGCCGAGTTGGTGCAGCACGTCGTTGTCCCAGCGTTCATCGGGAGCTCCGGAGATGTACCAGGGCGATCCGTTGTCGGCGACGATCAGTCCGTACGTCTTCATCGCTCGCAGGATGACCTGGTCGTCGTGTGGATAGGCCGATGCGTCGAACTGCGCCTTGAGCCGAAGCCGCAATCCCATCGGCGGCAAGTTGGGGTCGGCAGTGCCGGCTTGGTGCCGCGCCGGCCACAGATATGAGCGGTCGCTGCGCGGCACGGTGACACGGATCGCATGGTCGATGCGTCCGCTGGCAACCTCGTCGTAGCGGACGAGCCCCGGAAGGATCGGCAGCCCCGCAGCGTCTGCGGAGGTCCATGTGTCGGGCCGCAAATTGTTGCTGTTGAGGTTCCACACCGCGCCGGATCCGGCATGCCACGTGCCGTCGCCGTCGGGGTACGCGGCGAACAGCTCGTAGAGGGTGCAGCTCGAGTTGTCGACGATGATGACGTGACGGTCACCGGTGGCGTTGGGGCCGCCCTCGATCGACGGGTTTCCCGGGATCGGGTAGGCGACGTGATCGCTCTCGTCGTCGTAGTCGAACGTCACGCTGGTTCCCGACTGGCCTGCGTCGACGACGTCGAACGGGATTCCGATCGGACCACCGTCCCAGGTGCCCGAACCGAAGTCTGCGTGTGCGTGCGCAGACGAGCCGATCGAGCTGACGTATTGGTTCGATTTCGGGTGCACCGGCAGGTGCGACACGTCCGAATGCCAGATGCTGTTCGCGGGCAACACCGGGCAACTGGGAGCGCCCGGGACGGGTGTCGCGCTGGCCGGCGGCGTCAACAGCCATGCTGCGGCGAACGCGAAGCCGAGCTTGGCCTTCCTCACGCTGCCGTATCGACGCGTGCGGGGGCTCACTTGATCAAAAGAGTCGCAGCGTGTCGGGCTCGATGCCACGCAGCTCGTCGTAGTCGACCTCGACCCAGCCGATGTCCCGACTCTCCGCCAACACACGGGCCTGCGGCTTGACCACCTGCGCGACGAGAACGCCGCGCACTGGCCGAAGCATCGGGTCGCGATTGAGTCGCTCCAGGTAGCGCGTCAGCTGCTCGACGCCGTCGATGTCGCCGCGGCGCTTCACCTCCACGGCAACGGCCTGCCCGCCGGCGTCGCGGCAGAGCAGATCGACGGGTCCGATGTCGGTCGGATGCTCGCGTCGCACCAGTCGCAGTCCGGCGCCGATCGCTTCGCAGTTCAGCGCGAGCAGTTCTTGTAGGCGCGCTTCGACGCCGTCCTTCTGAAGGCCGGGATCGACGCCGAGATCGTGCGTGCTGTCGAGCACGATCTCTTGCACCGCGATGGTCAGCGTCTCGCCTTTGCTGTTGGTTACGATCCAACGGTCTGGCTCCTCACGCAGGTTGTTCGGAGCCACCATCCAGTTCAAGGGCTTGTAGGCGCCTCCGTCGCTGTGGATCGAGATACAGCCATCAGCCTTGATGAGCAGCAATCGAGTGGCCATTGGTAAGTGCGCGGACAACCGACCTTCGTAGTCAACCGAGCAGCGTGCGATGACCAACCTCATCGTGGGATGGGAAAGATGTCCTGCTCGTCGAAGGCCGGTCGTTCCGCGAGCATCCGTCAGAATGCCCGCGAGATCTGAATTGTTCGTCGAAGTCTCGCCATGCTGCTTCGGGTGTTGTGCAGATCTCGCGGAAACGGTCGCAATGCGCGCCGAAGCAACTTCAACGGACTTGACCTGCTGGCGTGCTCGACTTTGAGGCGTCGGAGGAGATTGTTGGCCTCCACTATCTCGCCAGCCATCCCTCTTATGTCTTCGATCGAATCAGCGCGAAGGGTGCGACCGATGTCGAGTAGTTGAGTGAACTCAGGCTCAGTACTGGTACGACCAGGCCGAAACCCTGACACGATCGCGATGCCAGAAGGCGCGGCGTTCACAACCTCGACGTTGAGATCCTGGCGAAGCTGCTTGAGAGTGGGAACGATGCGCCAGACATCTCCGGTCCAGATGTTGGCCGAACGCTCTCGGGCGGTCGCCTCCATTGAAGGCGGCAAGACATCATGGAGCACAACGACACCATCCTGACTCATGTGTCGTTCAAGCAGTACGACATCCTCCAGCACCGCCTCGAACAAATGCATCCCGTCAACAAATGCGAGGTCGACGGATCGCCCTTGCAACACCTCATCCGCCCTGTTGCCACGAAAAAACTGACCACTTGTCATGTTGATCAGCTCGGTTGACCGCGACAACACGTGTTTCAGCCTCGGCGCTGGGTCAACTCCGATAGCCGTTGTTCCAGTCAAGGCCAGCGAAAGGCTGCGGCCCTCGAACACACCTATTTCGACATAGACGCTGGGCTGAAGCGAGATGTGTAGTCGGTCAAGAACATCCATGTAGGTGAGGGTGTCGATCACGGGAAGTCCAGTTCGATTCGGTTGACGATTCGTGACGTCGCCGAGTGCGAGGTCGCGAGCAGCGGGCGCTCGTTCATCGTGGGATGGGAAAGATGACTTGCTCGTGCGCCATCGAGCGGATGGCTTCCTCTTGTTCGTCGGCGTGCAGAGGCGCAAAGGCGTCGGTGGCGTCGAACACGCGCGGCAAGAGCGCCGCATCTCCCGGCGTGCAGAACGCGTGAACACCCGGCATCGAGAGCGCGAACGCGATGCCGCGAGCGAGTTCGTCATCGGTGCGCTGCGGCTCGTACCACGACGTTGCCCACCGATCGGCGGTGGCGGGATCGCCGGCGACGAGATCGGTCAGCGGACGACGATCGGCCCACGGTCGTTTGGCCGTGGCCTTGATGATCATCACGCCGAGGTCACGCTCCTGGCAGACCGAGAGCAACTCCTCGGCCGCCTCCCGGTAGACGGGGTCGGCCCACAGCCGCGGATAGATCGGGAACATCACCGTGTCGAGGTCGTACCGGCGAAGCGCCTCGAGGTGCGTCCGTGGCACGGTGAGGTCGTGGCCAGTGATGCCTGCGAACCGGCACGCTCCTGCGTCGCGCAGTCGCAGAATTCGCTCGATCGCCGCGCCTCGTTCATCGAGCTGCTCGACCGTCGTCACCGCATGGGCTTGGTACAGGTCGAGCACGTCGCAGCCGAGGAGTTGGCGACTCTCGTCGAACTGCGCCGTGACCCCATCAGGATTCGAGCGCAGCGTCTTGGCGCCAACGAACAGTTGGTCGCGCACCTTCGGAATCGCGGGCCCAACGGCCGCTTGCGCGTTGCCATACTGCGGCGCGATGTCGAGATGGTTGACCCCTCGGGACATCGCCAGCTCGAGGCCGGCCTTGCCTTCCGCTTCGGTCGCCATCCAGAACGCGGCGCCGCCAAGGATGGCAACGCTGCTCTCGTGTCCAGTCCGCCCCAACCGTCGCCGTTCCATTTGACAGACTGTACGACGACGGCGACAGCCGCCGGCTAGTGCTCGCGCGCATGGTTTGGTCCGCTCACCGACCGGGCGTTCTTTGCGGCCGCCGACGGAAAGGGCCGGGGCATGTCCGCGTTTCTCGCTCTCGCCGGCATTCGAGACACCTCGAAGGCGAACGTCTCCTAGGGACCCGGGAAGGCACGGCCGAACGCGTGTCCGAACGCGACATCACCGGAGACGCGCGGTGGCGTGCGGAACGAGCGGCCCAGCAGAAGGGCGAGCAGGTCTCGGCTCGTAGCCTCGACTACCGCCCGTGCAGGGGAACTCGAAGTGGCCGGGTGGGACTCGACCGTGCTGCCCGTCACGGTGACGAGGTAGGTCGGGCCGTCGGTGGCGACAAGCAGCCATGAGCCCGCGACACTCGCGTCGAAACCGCGATGGTTGCTGCGACGCGTATTCAGCCAGTCGAGTCGGACCGGCAGGGCCACGCGGACGAACAGTTCGCTCCAGTCATCCAGGCCGAGCCCAAGGTCGGAGCCGTGAACCTCGACCTCGGTGAGCCTGAGCAGCGGAAGCCGGGCGACCGAGAGGGGCCCGAGGTCCGGGTTGTCCACCGGCTCGGTCACCTCGAGCCGCCATCCGTCTTCGTCGAGCGAAAACCACGCCTGGCTCAGTTCGTCGCTGTGGTGCGCGAGCGACGTCACGACGTCGATCGGGCGCTCGCCGGGATAGGGCAACAACGTCAGTGGGCGCTGTTGTTCGCGGCCGCCGGGGTAGTAGGCCGTGGACTCGCCTGCGACCGCGCCACCGGTCATGCGACAGAGGGCTTCCGCTCCGTACCGAAGGTGGCACGCAATCGTGAGGCGGCTCCAGCCCGGGAGGTCGGTCGGTGCGAGCAACGCGTCGTCATCGACTGCGTCGAGCGTGTCGACGATGTGCGCGGTCCGCTGCTCGACTGCCGTGACGAGCTCCTGGCTGAGACCGTCCACGGTGACCACCACCGCAATATTGCGGCGCTCGGCGCGGACGTCCAGCGGTTTGAGGTGGCGCATGATCCGCGGCCGCATGTCGACGCTCGCGTGTTGCTGATCCACCCTCGAGTTTCGAGGACTGGTTACTTGCGGAAGGGGAGCTTGCGGCGCTTGCCGTCGCGCGACGGTCGTTGTGATTCCAAGCGCTCACGAATGATGGCGCGCCGCTCTTGCAGGTCGCGGTACGTGAGCGATTCGACCGATGCGTCGAGACCGAAGCTGGCCTTCACACCCGTCATGTCCAGCTGCCAATCATCCGGGTCGAGCCCGAGCTCGGCGGCGATGTGCTCGCCGTGAGTGTTGGCAAAGTGCATCGAGATCTCCGCGATCTCGCTGAAGATGTCGAGGTCGGGTGCGAGCGTCGCGATCGCGCCGTCGAGGAACATCATGTTCTTCACGAAGAGCATGAGCTCTTTGGGCATGCGAGCACCGATGCCGAGCAGCGCTTTCATCGTTCGCTGGATCTCGGCCACGAGCTCGTCGCCCGTCATGGTCGTCGGGTCGATCGGTGGCCGGTCGAGCCCGAGATCGATGATGACCGCTTCGATGTCAGTGTCAGCGGGAAGCGCGCCCAGGTCACGCAGCGCTTGCATCTGACCCTTGATGTCGTTCATCGATCCCGAGATCAGTAGCCGCAGGAGCGCCAACCGCTTCGGTTCCGATAGCCGCCCGGTGATGCCGAAGTCCATCAGCGCGGTGCGGCCGTCCGGTTGGACGAACAGGTTGCCGCCGTGCAGGTCGCCGTGGAAGATCCCGTGGATGAGCGCGCCCTCCATGCCGCCGACCATGCCGGTGCGCACGACCTCGTGGGTGTTCACACCAGCGTCTTTCATGCCCGCGACGTCTTCGAACGCGAAGCCGCTGAGGCGCTCCATCACGAGCACGCGACGAGTGACGAGGGTTGGATGCGGCCGGGGGATCACGTAGCCGCGCTGGCCGAGCAGCGCGAAGGCGTGCGCGACGTCGAGCATGTTCTCGGCCTCGAGACGGAAGTCGAGCTCCTCGACGATCGTCTCCGCGAAGAGATCGACGAGCGCGGGCGGATTGGCCAGCGCGGCGATCGGGATACGGCCGACCAGGTGCGGCGCGACCCATGACATCACTCGAAGGTCGCGGTGCACGAGGTGGTTGACCTGCGGTCGCTGCACCTTGACGACCACATCCTCGCCGGTGCTCAGGGTTGCGGCATGTACTTGCGCGATCGATGCCGCGGCGAGCGGCTCGCGGTCGAAGCTACGAAACACCGACTCGAGGGGCTGGAGCAGATCTTCTTCGATGACGCGACGCACGACGTCGAATGACTCCGGCGGAACCTGGTCGCGACACTTGCGGAACTCGAAGACGAGCGGCTCAGGGAAGAGGCCCTCACCGGACGAGATGATCTGCCCCAGCTTGATGTAGGTGGGCCCGAGACGCTCAGCCGCGATGCGGAGCCGGCGGGAGATGTCCGCGGTCGATGTCGCCTTCCCGCGCTCCCGCAGCCCCCAGATCGCCAGTGGCAATCCCAAGGCGCGCAGCGTGGTGAGCATCCGCCCGGCCGGCGGGACCCGCCGGTAGCGGGTCAGCTCGGGCACCGAAGCGTGGACGGCGGCTCGCACCTCGTCGAGGCCGCGTTTCCAGGTCAGTTGTTCCGGATCGACCACCCAAGGACCGTGGTCAGTGAAGGAGCCGTATTCGACGTCGATGGGGATGGCGGTCACGACGGCTGCAGTCTCTCGCCGGGCGCTACGCTCCCGCCACTTCACGACGCCGTATGAACGGCGTGTTGAGACCTCGAGCGCTGGCCACAAGGGGGATTCAGTGATCGATCGGTGGATCGTCGACTCAGAGCCGAGCACGCGTTATCCGATCTACACGAGGGCCAACGTCGGTGAGGTGTTCCCCGACCCGGTCGCACCGTTGAGCGCAGACTTCATCACCCGAGGTGCCGAACCCGGTTGGCGCGATGCGCTCGCGCGCTTCGGCGCGCTCGATCACGGCGAGTTCGACCCGGACAACAACGAAGTCATCGGCATCTTCGGGGGCTACTGCTATCTCAATGTGTCGATCACGCGGATCCTCGGTGTGCGCACCCCGGGCCTGACGCCCGAGTCGATCGACTATCAGCTGTGGGGGGAACAGCCCGGAGTGCCGCCTTACGCACCGCAGCCAACTGACGAAAGCCCCAGCCACACCGAGCGCATCCAGCAGACGCTGGGATGGGTCCTCACCACCGACTCGTTGCCCGAGCTGCTCGAGGACGACCGCATGCTCGACGAGTTGCGCGATTCTCGTCCGGATCTGATGCAACTGAGCGAGCGAGAGCTCATTGACCGCGTTCGAACGCTCCAAGAGGACCACTTCCGCTATCTCTTCGCGCAGCATCTCTTCACGACGTACTGCTCAACGGTGCCGGTGGGCATCATCCAAGCGGTCTGCGCCGCCGTCGGCCGCCCCGGCGACATGCTCAAGCTCATGGCTGGTGTTGGTGACGTGGAGTCGGCCGCACCCAGCTACGCAATGTGGGCCCTGTCGCGACTCGACCGGAACAGCGACGAGTTCAAGGTCGCCTTCGCCGACTTTCTCAACGACTACGGCGCCCGTGGTCCCAACGAGTGGGAGTCGCGGTCGCCGACGTGGGAGACCGACCCCGAGCTCGCGTTCGTGGCCATCGAACAGATGCGCAGGACGCCCGACGACGCGTCACCGGTCGCGCATCAGGCGGCGCGCGCGGAGGAGCGCGAGCGCATCGGCGCCGAGATCGCAAAAATGGTCGAAGGCGATCCGGAGACGCACGCGCAGTTTCTCGCCGCGCTGCGGGCAGCCCCGATCTTTCTCGCAGGGCGGGAGCGGTCGAAGACGAATGCCATCCGCCTCGTGCACGAGTTCCGCTTGGCATTGCTCGAGCTCGGCCGGCGGTACGTCGAGCGAGGCATCTTCGACGTCGCGAACAGCTACGGAATGGCACGGTGGGACGAGCTCGACCAGCTCGCCGACGATCCCGGTTCGCTCGCCGACGCGTTACGGGCGCGCGAGCACGACTATGCCGACCTCGCGACGGTCGAGCCGCCGTTCGTGTTCGAGGGATCGCCTCCACCCGTGTCGTCCTGGCCAACGCGAGGCGGCCGTCCGGTCCCGGTCGCGAATGTCGGTGACACGTTGCAGGGTGTGCCGGGGTGCCCAGGGATCTCGCGCGGCCGGGC
The DNA here is from genome assembly GCA_041166685.1 of Acidimicrobiaceae bacterium. Taxonomy (GTDB): domain Bacteria; phylum Actinomycetota; class Acidimicrobiia; order Acidimicrobiales; family JACDCH01; genus DASUCS01. Next base: position 11,107 of record JBEEGD010000117.1, read on the forward strand.
CCGCGTCGTGCTCGACTCCCACGACCCCAGCGCCCTCGAACCGGGCGACGTGCTGGTGGCGCCGATCACCGATCCGTCTTGGACGCCGCTCTTTGTTCCCGCGGCCGGGGTGATCGTCGATGTCGGCGCGCCCTTGAGCCACGCCATCATCGTGAGCCGTGAACTCGGCATTCCGTGCGTCGTGTCGGTCACCGACGCGACGCGCCGCATCCCCGACGGAGCGCTCGTCGAAGTCAACGGCGACACCGGTACGGTCACCGTCATCTCGACATGAAACGGGGCGCACTGGCCGGAGCGATCGCCGGTGCGGTCGGCACGTTGACCCTCGACATCGTGTCGTACGTGGACATGTTCGTACAGGGCCGCGCTCCGAGTTCTTTGCCCGGCGACGCCGCTGCCAGTGTTGCAGGAATGGTCGGCATCGATCTGTCTGGTGACGACGACGCGAGCAAGAACCGGCGCTCGGCTCTCGGCGCCATCCTGGGCTACAGCACCGGCATCCTCGTCGGCGCCGCATATGGGGTCGTGCGGCGCCGGCCCGGTTCGAGTCGCGCGGGCATACGCCTCGGCGCATCGGTCATGGCCATTGCCAACGGCCCAATGGTTGCACAGGGCCTCACCGACCCGCGCGAATGGGGGGCCGTCGGCTGGATCTCCGACATCGTCCCGCACATGGCCTACGGCATCGTGACCGCCAGGACCTACGAGGCGATCACCGCGTGACCGGACCGCTTGCGGGCATTCGGATCGTCGAACTCGGCGTGTGGGTGGCCGGTCCGGCGGCCGGGGGGATTGCCGCGGATTGGGGCGCGGACGTCATCAAGGTCGAGGCGCCCGCGGGAGACCCGATGCGTCGCATGTTGGCGGTCACGGGCGGCGGTGGATCGGACCTGCCGAGCCCGCCGTTCGATCTCGACAACCGAGGCAAGCGATCAGTCGTCCTCGATCTCGACAGCGAAGACGGCCGGGATGCGATGCACAAGCTGCTCGCGACGGCCGACGTCTTCCTCACGAACTTGCGTCCCGATGCCGTCGACCGTCTCGGACTCGGACCTGACGCAGTACGGGCCTCGCATCCGCGTCTGATCTACGCCAGCGTCACCGGCTACGGCCGCGAGGGCCCGGACACCTGGCGCGCGGGCTACGACGTCGGGGCCTTCTGGGCGCGCTCCGGCCTGGCCGCGCTCGCCGTTCCGCCGGACGCGCCCCAACCGGGCTTTCGCGGAGGCGTCGGCGATCACATCACCGCGATCACAACGCTCTCGGGAATCCTGGGCGCGCTGATCCAACGCCAGAACACCGGGGAAGG
>JBEEGD010000118.1:0-12984 GCA_041166685.1 Acidimicrobiaceae bacterium
AAGCGGTTGATCGCGTTCTCGTCGGTCGCGCACATGGGCTTCGTGATGCTGGGGATCTCCACGCTCACGTCCTTCGGCATCAACGCCGCCGTCATGGGCATGGTCGCTCACGGCCTGATCACCGGGATGCTCTTCTTCCTCGCCGGTTCGGTCAAAGAGCGGTTCCACACCCTCGAGATCAAGCGCCTGGGTGGGCTGTTGCTGCAGGCGCCCCGCATGGGCTGGATCTTCGGCTTCTGCGCGATGGCGTCGCTCGGGCTGCCGGGGCTCGCCGGGTTCTGGGGCGAGTTCCCCGCGATCCTGTCGTCGTATCAGCCCGCGCCCGGGCTCTCCGAGCCGCTTTTCCGCGTGTACATGGTGGTGGCCGCGATCGGCACCGTGTTCGCGGCTGGGTATCTGCTCTGGCTGCTGCAGCGCACCGCGTTCGGCGTCCCTCAGGAGGAATGGGAGGGCCACGAGTTCCACGATGTCGAACTTCCCGAGTGGCTTTCATGGGCGCCGCTGCTGGTGCTGATCCTCGTGATCGGCATCTTCCCGAACCTGGTGTTCCACGTGACCGATCCCGCCGTCAGCAGCGTGCTCAACGGCGTCAATCAACTGGCGCTCGGAAGGTAGTTGTTCGTGCTGGCTGTGTTCACCGCTCCGCACGTCGACTACCACGCGGTCGCGCCCGAGCTCATCATCGCGGCGACGCTCGTGGTGGTGTTGTTGGTCGATCTCGCGTCGGAACGCAACCGACCGCTGCTGGGCACGATCTCGGGTATCGGTCTGCTGGCGGCGATGGTGCCGATCCTCACCCTGGCGGCTGACGGCACCGATCGGCTGGTGCTCAGCGGAAACGGCGCGTACGTCGTCGACAACTTCGCGCTCACGCTCAAGGCGCTGTTCCTCATCGGCGGATACGTCGTGGTGCTCATGTCAACCAACTACGTCGCCGAGGGCGACTACTACGAGGGCGAGTACTACTTCCTGTTGCTCTCGTCGATCTTCGGCATGGTCGTGATGGCGTCGAGCCGCGACCTCATCACGATCTTCATCGCCCTCGAAACACTCTCGATCCCTGCGTACATGCTGGCAGCGTGGCGCAAACGCGACGCGAAGAGCAACGAAGCGGGCCTGAAATACTACCTGATGGGCGTTTTCGCGTCGTCGATCATGTTGTACGGGATGTCGCTCATCTACGGCGTGACCAACGCGACAGTGCTCACCGACATCTCCGGTGCGCTCGCCACGGTCGGCAACAAGCCGATCGTCACGCTCGGCATCGTGTTCTGCGTTGTCGGGTTCGCGTTCAAGGTCTCGGCCGTGCCGTTCCACACGTGGGCGCCCGACACGTATGAAGGCGCGCCCACACCGATCACTGCGTTCCTCTCCGTGGCGTCGAAGGCCGGTGGCTTCGTGGCCATCATGGAGCTCGTCTACGTCGGGTTCTACGGAAACCACAACGTGTGGGAGCCGATGTTCTGGATGCTCGCCGTGCTCACGATGACGATCGGCAACCTCGTCGCGCTGCGCCAGACCAACGTCGTCCGGCTGTTCGCATACTCGTCCATCGCACAAGCCGGCTATATGCTCGCTCCACTCGCGGTGGCCGGCGAGCTCGGCACGAAGCAGCAATCGCTCAGCGCCGTGGTCGTCTACCTGCTCATCTACGCCGGGATGAACCTCGGCGCGTTCGCCATCATCATCACCGTCGCTCGAAAAACTCGATCGGCCGAGATCGAGTCGTTCAACGGCCTCTTCCAATACGCGCCGGGCCTCACGGTGTTGATGACGGTGTTCTTGTTCGCGCTGGCCGGCATTCCGCCGTTGGGTGGCTGGTTCGCCAAGCTGCAGGTGTTCTTCGCCACCGTGAACGCCGGGTCGACGTCGGGCTACGTGCTGGCGGTGTTCGTCGCCATCAACTCGGTGATCGCGCTCTTCTACTACGCCCGCATCGCGCAGGCGATGTGGATGGAGCCATCCCCCGACGGTGATCACACCCCCATCCGTGTGCCTCCCGCCCTCAGCGGCGCATTGGCGATCTGCGTCATCTTCACGGTGGTCGTCGGCGTCGCCCCGCAGCTCGTCGGCCGCGTCGGCGACATGGCAACCTTTCTGTGACGTGAGTTGAACCCGCTCGAGGCTCGGGTCGCGGACTCGATCCGGCGGCGGGGGCCGATTCCGTTTGCCGAGGTCATGGAGCTGGCGCTCTACGACCCTGAGTACGGGTTCTACGCGAGCGGAGGCTCGGCCGGGCGTCGCGGCGATTTCCTCACCTCGCCCGAGGTGGGTCCGTTGTTCGGCGCCGTCATCGCGCTCGCTCTTGACACCTGGTGGCGCGACGCCGGTTCGCCGGATCCGTTCGTTGTGATCGAGGCCGGCGCAGGGGTTGGCACGCTGGCCCGCTCGGTGCTGGCCGCCACGCCCGCGTGCGCACCGGCACTGCGCTACGTGCTCGTCGAACGATCGGCGCGCTCGCGCGCGCTACACGGCCAGTACCTGGCGATCGAATCGGCTGCCCATGCCTTCGCCCCGGATCGCGAAGAGGACGATCACGACCGTCGCGCGCTCGACCTTCCGACCGGCCCGATCGTCGTGAGCCTGGCCGAACTCCCTCGCGTCGCGGCGAACGTTGTCATCGCCAACGAGCTCCTCGACAATCTGCCGGTCGACCTTCACGAGCACGAGGGCGGCCGGACCTGTGAGGTACGAGTCGGCCTCGACGGCGATCAGCTCGTGGAGGTGCTCATTCCGAGCGACGCGTCGGTCGACCGTGGCCGCGTGCCGGTGCAACAGGCCGCCGCGCGTTGGGTGCGCGATGCCCGCGCCATTGGCGCGCGGGTCGTCGTGATCGACTACGCGGACACGACTAGCTCCATGGCGGCACGACCGTGGACCGAATGGTTGCGGACGTACCGCGAACACCATCGGGGGAGCGGCCCGCTCACCGAGCTGGGCAGTCAAGACATCACCTGCGAGGTCGCGATCGACCAATTGCCCCCGCCGACGAGCAACATGTCTCAAGCCGACTGGCTCCGGCTGCACGGCATCGACGATCTCGTCGAGGAAGGCCGCAAGATCTGGGCCGCGCGCGCCCAGATCGGCGACCTCGAAGCTGTCAGGGCGCGCAGTCGCGTTACTGAAGCCGAAGCGTTGATCGATCCGTCGGGGTTGGGCGCCTTCCGTGTCCTCGAATGGGCACCGCGTTAGATGGCGCCCGGGGCGCGAACCGAGCTCGAAGCCGAAGTCGCGGCGCTCGGCGACGCGTGGTTCCACTCGATCGACCTCGGCGACGGAATCGTGACGCCGGGACGAAAGTCAGCCGGCCAGCTGTCCAAGGAGCTCGAGGCCCTCCGACTTCCTGACCTGACGGGAAAGTCCGTTCTCGACATTGGAGCCTGGGACGGGTACTTCTCCTTCGCGGCTGAGCAGCGCGGCGCAAGCCGTGTTGTCGCGCTCGACCACTACGTCTGGTCCATCGACTTCGAAGCCCGTTTCCGCGTCGAAGCCGAGTGTCGCGCTCGGGGCGTCGCGCCGCGCCCATGGGAAGAGTCGCCCGAGGTCTGGAGGCCCGACTCACTTCCAGGCCGAGCAGGGTTCGACCTCGCGCACCGCGCTCTGGACAGCAAGGTGGAACCCGTTGTCGCGGATCTGATGACAGTTGATCTGGATGAGCTCGGAACCTTCGACATCGTGCTGTTCCTTGGCGTCCTCTACCACCTGCGCGATCCGCTCGAGGCGCTCACCCGAGTTGCGGCCCTCACGAGAGAGCTCGCGGTGATCGAAACGGCCTTGATCGCGACACCGGGGTATGACCGGTTTCCCCTTTGCCAGTTCTTTCCATCGGACGAACTCGCGAAGGACCCGACCAACTGGTGGGCACCGAACATGAAGGCGCTTGCGGGCATGTGCACTGCCGTTGGTTTTCGCCGTGTCGAAGCCAACGGTGCGGCTGCGCATCGACGCCTCCGGCGGAGGCTCAGTCTCGGAGTCGTCGGCCGGCAGCGCGAAGTCGTTCGCGCCTGGAGGTGACGTCCTCCTCGCGGCTCGCGTTCGGAGTCCGTGTGCCAAAAGCCCGCCATTAGGCTCGGCCCCCGTACGGGCCCGACCATCAGGGGGAACACGTGGCTGACGAGCCGAGCGGCGCTGCCATCGAGGACTACTTCGTCGAGGACCGCACGTTCCCGCCGCCGGAGGACTTCAAGGAGCGCAGCCTCGTCGCCAGCCCTTTCCTCTACGACGAAGCCGACCAGGACTACCAGGGCTTCTGGGCCAAGCAGGCGGCCGAGTTGGTCGACTGGTTCGAGGACTGGCACACGATCTGCGAGTGGAACCTGCCGTTCGCCAAGTGGTTCGTCGGCGGCAAGCTCAACGTCTCGCACAACTGCCTGGACCGTCACGTCGCGGCCGGTCGCGGCGACAAGGTCGCGTACTACTGGGAAGGCGAGCCGGGTGACACCCGCACCATCACCTACGCCGATCTGCTCGCCGAGGTGCAGAAGTTCGCGAATGCGCTGAAGTCGCTCGGCGTCCAAAAGGGCGATCGCGTTGCGGTCTACATGCCCATGATTCCCGAGTTGCCGGTCGCGATGCTGGCGTGCGCTCGCATCGGCGCGCCGCACTCGGTGGTGTTCGGTGGTTTCAGTCCTGACTCGTTGATCGACCGCATCAACGATGCCGAGTGCAAGGTCGTGATCACCGCTGACGGCGGATTCCGTCGCGGGGCGGCAGCCATGCTGAAGCCGAATGTCGACACCGCCTTGGCCGACACGCCCTCGGTCGAGCACGTGGTGGTCGTCAAGCGAGTCGATCAGCCGGTCGACATGGTCGATGCGCGCGACGTCTGGTACCACGACCTGATCGCGTCGGCCGACCCGGAGTGTCCGCCTGAGCACATGGACAGTGAGGACCTGCTCTATCTGCTGTACACGTCGGGCACCACGGCGAAGCCCAAGGGCATCATGCACACGACCGGCGGCTACCTCACGCAGGTCGCGTTCACGCACAAGTACGTGTTCGACTTGCACCCGGATGACGACGTCTATTGGTGCGCGGCCGACATCGGTTGGGTCACCGGGCACAGCTACATCGTGTACGGCCCGCTGGCCAACGGCGCGACCTCGGTGATCTACGAGGGGACGCCTGACACGCCCGCGAAGGACCGCATCTGGGCCATCGCCGAGAAGTACGGCGTCACGATCCTTTACACCGCGCCCACGGCGATCCGCACGTACATGAAGTGGGGCACGCAAGAACCCGAGAAGCACGATCTGTCGTCGCTGCGGCTGCTCGGCTCGGTCGGCGAGCCCATCAACCCAGAGGCGTGGATCTGGTACCACACCCATATCGGTGGCGGCCGCTGCCCGATCGTCGACACGTGGTGGCAGACGGAGACCGGCGCCATCATGATCAGCCCGCTTCCGGGCGCGACCACGCTCAAGCCGGGTTCCGCGACCTTCCCGTTGCCCGGCATCGGGGCCGAAGTGGTCGACGACAGCGGCAACGCGGTGAAGCGGGGCGGCGGCTACCTCACGCTCACCCGTCCGTGGCCGTCGATGCTGCGCGGCATCTACGGAGATCCCGAGCGATACCAGGAGACGTATTGGTCGCGCTTCGAGGGTCGCTACTTCGCGGGCGACGGTTGCAAGATCGACGACGACGGCTACTTCTGGCTGCTCGGTCGCGTCGACGACGTGATGAACGTGTCGGGCCACCGGATCTCGACGACCGAGGTCGAGTCCGCACTCGTCGATCACCCCAAGGTCGCAGAAGCGGCCGTGGTCGGAGCCAACGACGACACCACCGGACAAGCGATCATGGCGTACGTCACCGTGAAGGGCGGTACGGACACGAACGTCGAGCTGGGCGAAGAGCTTCGCCAGCATGTGGCGAAGAAGATCGGTCCAACCGCTCGACCAAAGACGGTGATCTTCACCGACGAGCTCCCCAAGACGCGCTCCGGAAAGATCATGCGCCGCCTGCTGCGCGACGTTGCCGAAGGCCGCGTCCTCGGCGACACGACGACGCTGGCCGACCCCGCGGTGGTCGAGGAGATCAAGAAGCGCGCCGCCGAGTCGCCGCAAGAGGACTGAGCGAGCACGAACCAGCCCGAGAATTGGCGATGGCATGCCGGTCCCGTCGAAGGCGGGCCAGCGGTGGTGTTCGACATCGATGGCGTGCTGTCCGACGCCGCCGGCCGGCAGCACTACCTCGAGCGCGGCCGTCGAGATTGGAACGCCTTCTTCGACGCGTGCGGCGAGGATCCCCTTATCACGGAGGTCGGGCGTACCCTCGAGTTGCTCGACTCGAGCCTCTCGGTCGTGCTCCTCACCGGGAGACCGATCAGCGTGCAGCGCATCACGGTGGCGTGGCTCGAGCGCTACCAGCTGCGCTGGGACCTCCTCATCATGCGTGACTACGGCGACTACGAGGCAGCCACGCAGTTCAAGCGCCGCAGCGTCGCGGAGCTCCGGCACCACCGCTTCGACCTGCGCCTGGCCTTCGAGGACGATCGGCGGAACGTGGCGATGTTCCACCGTGAGGGTGTTCCCTGCGTCTACATCCACTCCGGGTACTTCGAGTAGATAGGTTTCGCCATGATGCAACGAGTATGCGAGTGGGTCGACGTGCTCGACCCGACGGAAGAAGAGCTGCACAGGGCGTGGCCGTCAGATCTGCACCCGCAGGCGATCGAAACGTTGCTGCAACCGCACACGCACGCGGACGAACCCCGGCCGAAGATCGAGACCCACGGCAAGTATGCGCTCGCGGTGCTGCTCGTGCCTGTCGTCGTCGCGGAGGAGGACCGGGTCTACTACCGCGAAGTCGACATCCTCATGGCCCACGACCACGTGCTCACCGTGCGCAAGACACCGCCCGATGGCACGCCGTTCGACCTCGCCGAAGTGCAGGCAATGTGCCACGCCGGTGTGCCTGCGGGGATGGTGGCGTACCACATCGTCGACGAAGTGGCCGAGGGCTACCTCGACATGGTCGACGACGTCCACGAGGAGATCGACGAGCTCGAAGACAACATCGACCTCTGGGACAACGACAAGATCCGCCGCCGGCTGTCAGACCTGCGCCATGACCTCCTGCACATCCGGCGCACGCTTGCGCCGACCCGCGACGCCATCCGCCGAGTGATCGACAACCGGATCGAGGTCGACGATGAGGAGGAGCTCTTTCCTCACGACGTCGAGCTTCACTTTGGTGATGCCTACGACAAGCTGCTGCGTTCATCGGAAGGGTTGGAGACTGCCCGCGACCTGATCGGCGGGGTGCGCGACTACCACCAGTCGAAGGTCGCCAACGACCAGAACGAGGTCATGAAGCGCCTCACGTTGGTCGCGTCGATCTTCCTGCCGCCGACGTTCATCGTGGGCCTCTACGGCCAGAACTTCGACTGGATCCCCGAGCTGCATTGGGCGCAGGGGTACGGGTTCTCCTGGCTCCTCATCATGATCTCGACTGTTGGCCAGCTCATCTACTTCCGCCGGCGGGGCTACCTCTAGCCGCCCGGAGCCCTTTTTCCGGCGACCGGGGCTACCTTCTTGTTGTTAGGAGCGCCTAACCGGGCGCACAAGTGAGAAGGACATGAAGAACAACATCAAAACCGCGGTCCTGTTGGCCGCGATGGGCGCACTGATCATGGGGATCGGCTCGTTCTTCGGGCAGGGCGGCCTCATCATCGGGCTGATCATCGCCTTGGTGTTCGTCGGCGGGTCGTACTGGTTCAGCGACACCATCGCCATCAAAGCGGCCAGGGCCAAGCCGGTCACCGAGCAGGAGATGCCGGAGCTGTACGCCATCGTGCGTGAGCTCACCGAGAAGGCGGGCATGCCGATGCCCAAGCTCTACGTGAGCCCCGAGATGCAGCCCAACGCGTTCGCCACCGGGCGCAACCCGAACCACGCGGCAGTGGCGGTCACGCAGGGGATCCTGCAGGTGCTCGACTGGAACGAGTTGCGCGGCGTGCTCGCGCACGAGATCAGCCACGTCGGCAACCGCGACATCCTCATCAGCTCGGTGGCCGCGGCCATCGCGTTGGCCATCACGTTCGTGGCCCGGATGGCCATGTGGGGTGCGATCTTCGGTGGCGGTGGTCGTGACGACGACAACGGCGGCAACATCTTCGGCCTCATCGCCATGATGATCCTCGCCCCAATCGCGGCGGCGATCCTGCAGATGGCCCTCAGCCGCAGCCGGGAGTACGAGGCCGATCGTTCCGGAGCCCGCCTCATCGGCGACGGCGAACCACTGGCGCAGGCGCTGCAGAAGATCGAGGCCTATGCCAAGCAGGTGCCGATGAACATCGACCCGGCCCACGCCACGGCGTTCATCATCAACCCCCTGACCGGCCGCAAGGCCAATTTCTCGAACCTGTTCCGGTCGCACCCGCCCACCGAGGACCGAGTCGCCCGCCTCCGTAACAAAGAGTGGGCCTCCTGAGTTTTCGATCCCGAACCGGAGGTTCGTGAGCGAGGATTCGCAGGAGAACCCGGGTTTTCGGCGAAACTGACTTCAGAATGGCCCGAGCTCGGACCATGGGGGTCGCACTGCTGCTGGTTTGCGCCGTGTTCGGCGCCTTGGCGGCGCGCGGCAACGCGCAGGAATCCCCACCGACCATCACCCTGCCGGACCTCACGACCACCACGTCCACGACCGCACCGCCGGGCACCACCGGGGGTGGCCAACCCGGGTCCACGGCACCCGGAGGCGGGGGCGGCGCGCCGCCGACGACGATCGACACCTCGCAGGACGGGGACAACGGCAACCCCACTGGCGGCGGCCCAGGACAGGTGATTCCTGTCGACGCCCAGGCGATCCTCGACGCGATGGTGCGGTCGGGGGCCAACGACAATCACCTGCTCGTCGCCGGCGAGAAGGCGCTGCTCGCGGCCGGCGTCGACCCCGACCAAGCTGCCCGCCTCGCGTACGGCCGCTTTCCGGTCGCCGGACCGGCTGCCTGGGTCGACGACTGGTACGCCCCGCGGTTCACCGGCACCGCGTTCCGGTTCCACCTCGGCCTCGACCTCGTCGCGGGCTACGGCACGCCGTTGCGCTCGCCCTCCGACGGCGTCGCGCAGATCGAAAACAGCGCGCTCGGCGGTCTCACGGTGAAGGTGTTCCTGCCGGACGGCACGTTCTTCTATCTCGCCCACATGAGCGCGACGGCCGGCGGACTCACCAGCGGGCAGCCAGTAAAGGTCGGTGATGTGCTCGGTTACGTCGGGCAGTCAGGCGACGCCACGGGACCGCATCTCCATCTGGGCATCTACCAAGGAGGCGTGACACCGATCCCGCCGAAGCCGCTCATCGATCAGTGGGTCATCGACCAGAGCACGCAACTGCCGGCGATCATCGCGGACATCACCGGCACGACGCCGCGGCCGCTGATCGCCACGGGCATCGTGCGCCAACTCACCGAGGACGGCGTGCGCGCGGCCGAGACGCCCGGCGGTCCGTCGCGGACCGACCTGCTGTTCGCAACGTCGGCGAGTCCATTGGGCGGCGCGTTGCAAGTCGCGCAAGCGAGCGCCGCGCGCGCCGGCGGTGGAGTCGATTGGGCCCAGCGAGCGAGCCTTGCCGAGGCTTTCCAGCGCGCCTGGGATCAGGCGACGATTCGAGCGTTGCTCGTCATCGATCCGTTGACACCGAAGTCGCTACGGAACAGTTAGTCGCGGAAGTTCTGAAACTGGAGCGGAATCCCGAAGTCGTGTTCCTTCAGCGCGGCCATCACCGCCTGCAGGTCGTCTCGTTTTTTGCCGGTCACCCGCACTTGATTGCCCTGCGTCTGCGATTGGATGCCCTTGGGCGCGGCTTCTTTGATCTTCTTGTTGATGTCGCGGGCCTTCTCGCTCGAGATGCCGGCGACAAGCTTGGCCGCTTGCCGAGCCGAACCGCCTGACGCCTCCTCGACCTTGCCGTAATCGAGGGCCTTCATCGACACACCTCGGCGTACGAGCTTCTCTTCGAGCACCTGGCGGACGGCCTTGAGCCGGTCTTCGGTCGAGGAACGCAGCGTGAGCGCGTCGTCGCCCAACTCCACTGACGACTCTGTTCCCTTGAAATCGAAGCGAGTGCTGAGCTCGCGACTCGCCTGGTCAACGGCATTGCGGATCTCTTGATGGTCGATCTCGGACACCACGTCAAAGCTCGGCATGCACTCAGGCTAGATCCGGTCGATGGCGTGCTCGAAGGTCAGGCGAAGCCGCCGCTGGGGCGTAGCCCAGGCGGCCGTCTGACACTCACGTTCGAGCGACCCGCAGGGGAGCGAGATCGTGTCGAGAAATGGCTAGGACCACTGGAGCACTAGTCTCGACCGCTCGTGGGTCGGTGCCCGAGTGGACAAAGGGAACTGGCTGTAAACCAGTCGCTTCGGCTACGGAGGTTCGAATCCTTCCCGGCCCACCCTTCTTGAAAGACTGAACGTTGATGATGCAGGTCGAGCCTGGGGGCGCACGCTCCGGCGTGCTCGTCCCCGAGGTCGTGACCCTGGAGGTCGCGCCGGGGACGCGCATGCTCGTCGTCAGCGATCTGCACCTCGCGTGGCGCCCCACCGACTCCTCGCTTGCTCTCGCGGTCGAGCTGTCGACGGTGCTCGACACGTGGGCCGGACCTGGCGTGCTCGTTTTCAACGGCGACCTTTTCGACCTGAAGGACGACACCCAGCGCAACCCCGGTCGCATCATGGATGCCCACCCCAGGCTCGCAGCATCGTTGGGGCGCTTCGTCGGCGGAGACGGCCGCTATCTCGTTGTTCTTGCGGGCGTGGTCGACGCCTGTCTGGCAACGGAAGACAAGCCCGCACAGATCTTGCGCAAGCGCTATCACGCCGAGGTCGGCGTCGCGGCCGAACTCCGCATCGCGACTGGTGCCGGTGAGCGGGTCGTGCACATCGAGCACGGCGCCCATCTCGGGAGCAACGAAGGCGCCCGCGCGGAAGCCGATCGCCGGATCAGCGAGGGCGATGTCGGTCTCATCTGCGGCTACACCCACCAGCCCGAACTGGCCACGTTGGGCGGAGGCTTCTACGCAAACTGCGGTAGCGGTGGTTGTATCGAACGCCGGCACCCCGGTCGGTTCGGTCTTCCACCCGTGTTCCTCCCCGAGCGAACGTTGTCGTGGGTCGAGCTCGAAGCCGGGGCCGATCTGCACGCGCGCCTGCTGTATTCGAATGTGCAGCTGCCCGGCGCCGGCGTTCGCCAACGGCTCCTCGCCCGTCCCGGTCCCGACCCCGTTCCGAGACCGTCGGTGGTGGCGTCGTATCCAGGCGGTGCCGATTGGCCCGAGCATGTCGACCACGACGCTCGCAGCCGTCGCACTCGTCGCCTTGCGGGCGGGGTTTTGGCGGTGGCCGGGCTCGTGAACCTCGTGTCGGCGATCACGCCCCCATTGAGGGGGCGCCTCGACTACTTGCACGACCTTGTGCCGGTGAGCGTCGAGACGACTGCGTCGGCGGTGGTCGCGGCGTTGGGCATCGCGCTGCTACTGCTGAGCCGCGGTGTTCGCCGAGGGCAGCGCCACGCGTGGGTGCTCGCAGTCGCCGTGACCGGATTGTCGGCCGCACTGCACATCATGAAAGGTCTCGATGTCGAAGAGGCCACAGCCGCCGTGGCGATCCTTGCCTTCCTCTTGGTCAAGCGGCGCGACTTCGCGGCCGCAGCCGACCGTCCTTCGCTGAGCCGAGCGCTGGCGACACTGGCTGGCGGTGGCATTGCCGCGTTGGTCATAGGCACGGTGACGGCGTTGTGGATCCCGGACCAGTCGCACATGTCGGTCGGCCGGGCGCTGGGCGCCGTCGCGGAGCGCCTCGTCGGGATCACCGACATCGCGATTCCCGCGCGACGCGATCGGTTCCTGGCGCCGACGCTGGGCGGTGTCGGCTTGGCGCTGGCGATCACTGCCAGTTGGCTGGTGTTCCGTCCGGTTGTCCTGAGGCGCTTGACGTCGAGCGGCGAGTGGGCGCGGGCGCGCGACATCGTGCACCGTCACGGCGGCGACACGCTGTCGTACTTCGCACTTCGCGACGACAAGCAACACTGGTTTTTCGGCGACACGCTCATCGCCTACGCGGTCCACAACGGCGTGTGTCTGGTGTCGCCTGACCCGATCGGTCCCGCCAGCCAACGCCGCTCGGCCTGGCGGGCTTTCCGCCAATTCGCCGATGAGCATGGATGGACCGTTGCCGTGATGGGCGCGGGCGAGCAGTGGTTGCCCACATACCGGGCGACTGGCATGCGCGGTCTGTATGTCGGCGACGAAGCGATCGTCGATGTGCGCCGGTTCAATCTCGAAGGCGGACGCATGAAAGGCGTTCGCCAAGCCGCGAACCGAATGGCGAAGTACGGGTACCGCGTCGAGTTCCACGATCCGGCGCGCCTGACATCGGATCTCGAAGCCAAGCTGCGCGGACTCATGACAGAGAGTCGTCGCGGTGAGGTCGAGCGCGGCTTCTCCATGACGCTCGGTCGGACTTTCTCTCACTACGACACTGGCCTCCTCCTCGCCGTGTGCTTCGGACCCGACGGTGAGCCCGCCGCGTTCTGCCAGTACGTGCCGGCCCGCGATATCGACGGTTACTCACTCGATCTCATGCGCCGTTCCGAGAGCGACGAGCACATGAACGGCCTTACCGACTTCGTCGTCGTGCGCACGATCGAGCACCTGCGCGAGGGCGGCCATCGCGGCCTCGGGCTGAACTTCGCGGTCATGCGTTCGGTGCTTGCCCACGAGAGCGGCCAGGGCATCGGGCACCGCATCGAACGGTGGATGCTCGGTTGGTTGGGCGACTCGATGCAGATCGAATCGTTGTGGAAGTACAACGCGAAGTTCGATCCGGATTGGCACCCGCGCTACGCGGTCTACGACTCCGCGGAGAACTTCCTCACGTCCGCGATCGCCGTCGCAAAGGCGGAATCGTTCTGGGAGCTCCCGCTCATCGGCCGCTTCTTCGCACCCGACTCAGAAGAACTCGCCGAATCGAAGCGCTAGCCACTG
>JBEEGD010000119.1:0-13032 GCA_041166685.1 Acidimicrobiaceae bacterium
CACCATGGCCATCTCGGTGCCCCAGTAGTCGCGCATCGCGGTGTTCGAGAGCGAGCCGATCTCGGTTCCTTCGAAGCGCACGCTGCCTTCGCGCACGACGTTGTGCTTCGGGAGCAGACCCATGATCGAGCGGGACAACACGGACTTGCCCGATCCCGACTCGCCGACGACGCCGAGCGTCTTGCCCCGCTCGAGGACGAACGACACGTTGTTGACGGCGCGCGCAAGGCCTCGCGGCGTCTTGAAGGAGGTGTGAAGATCGGTGACCTCCAGCAGCCGGCCGGCTTCAGGCTTGGCCGAGATCGTGCGGGAGACTTCTTTCCTGCGGCGCAGAGGCGACATCTAGAGCGCGCTCTCGCGTACGTCGAAGCGAGCCCGCACGATGTCGCCGAGGTAGTTCAGCGACAGCACGGTGAGGAAGATGGCGACAGACGGCGCCAGGATCGGCCAGAACGAGAACCGCAACCCGGGATAGCCCTCCGCGATGATGTTGCCCCACGACGGGTCGGGGAGTTTGGCACCGACGCCGAGGATCGCCAGCCCGCCCTCGGCGACGATGACCACGGCCACGCCGAGCAATGCGATCGAGAACATCGCCGGCAACACATTCGGGAGCACGTCGCGGATGATGATTCGCCGGTTCTTCGCGCCGATCGCTCGCGCGGCCAGCACGAACTCGCGTTGGGACCATGCGAGTGTGTTGGCGCGCGTGATACGGGCGAGGATCGGAATCGACACGATGCCCAACGCGACGATGAGGACCGTCAGACGCTTCGACGCGCTCGACGGATGGATTCCCTCGGACGGCGCGAACACCGCGACGAACGTGAGGGCCAGGACGATCTGGGGGATCGCAAGGAGGGTGTTGAAGACCGCGGACAGAATGGTGTCGAGCCTGCCCCGGTAATAGCCCGCGATGAGACCCAGCGCGCCACCAACGAAGAGGCCGAGCAAGACCGAGGCGATGCCGATCATCATCGAGACGCGGGTGCCCCACACGACGCGGGCAAACAAGTCGCGACCGATGTTGTCACCGCCGAGGAGGTGTCCGGGAGTACCTGGGCCTTTGGGCGCGAGCCCGACCTTCAAACCGAAGGGTTTCGTCGGATCATCGACAGGGAGCCATGGGACGAAGACCACAACGAACGCGATCAGCGAAAGCCAGCTCGCCGCCAGATAGCCGGTGACCCCCAGCCGCTTGGTGCGGGTGACTTCAACTGGGGGCGCGCTTGGCGGCGCCGCCTCGAGCGCGATGGGATCTGCCATCGCGGCCGGCATCGCGGCCGGCAGGTCAGCCTGTGGCTCGGGCACGACGGATCCGGGGGTCGAGGATGGCGTAGAGGACGTCGACGAGGCCGTTCACGAGGATGTAACCCATGGCGATGATCGCCACATAGCTCTGCAACGCAACGTACTGGCGGGCGGCGATCGACTTCGCGATCTCGTAACCCATGCCCGGCATGGCGAAGATGGTCTCGATCACGACTGCGCCACCGATCAGCGTTCCGATGTTGAGGCCGGCCGCGGTGAGCAGTGTCAGGCTCGATGGCCGCAGGGCGTGACGCCAGAGGATGCGTCCCGAGGTGAGCCCCTTCGCCTTGGCCATCGTGATGTAGTCCTCTTGAAGGGTCGCGATCATGTCGCTCCGCAGCAGACGAAGGTAGATCGCGATCTGGCCGACCGCGAGGCTGATCGTCGGCAGGAGAAAGTTGCGGATATGGCCGTCGACGCCGGCGAGGTTCTTGTTGTAGATCGGCGGCACGACGTCGTATTTGACGCCGAGGTAGTACGCCAAGATCAGGGCAACCACGAAATTCGGGATCGCAAGTAATCCGAATGCGGTGGCGTTCGTTGCCTTGTCGAAGAGCGAGCCCGCCCGGTACGCGGTGACCACCCCCAAGGGAACGGCGACCAACATCGCCACGATCTGTGAGTAGACCATCAGCCTCAGCGTGGTGGGCAGCACCTCTTTGACCTTGTCCGTCACCTCGCTGCGGGTCGTGGGCCCGGTGTAGATCTGGCCGAGGTCACCGTGGCCGAAGTCGTCGAGCCAGATCCAGTAGCGGGCCAGCAGCGGCCGATCGAGATGGAGGTCGTGACGGATCTCCGCCTTCACCTCCGGGGGCGCGGTCGCCGCGATCGCGTCGACCGTGTCGCCCCGGACGGAGGAGGTCAGGAGCGCGGTGAGAAACGTGCTGACCAGGAGGACCAGCACCAAGGTGACGAGTCGCCGCGCGACGACTCGCATCTACTTCGTCACGAATAGCCCGGCCACGGAGTCGCCGAGCACGAACGTCGGCCACGGCTTGCCGCCGCCGTCAGGCAGATCGGGGCCGAAGACGCCGTGCACGTTGGGGGCCGTGCCGATCGTCCACTTCGAGTAGAACTCCCACACGTTGTAGACCTTCGAGCCCAAGAGCTTGTTGAGGTCTTCGTAGTCCTTCTTGCGGGCGGCCGGGTCGGTGTTGCTGCGGCCGTCGTCGAGGAGCCGATCGACCTCCGAGTCTTCGATCTTGCCGAAGTTCGTCGTGTTCTTGAACGTGCTGTGCCACCAGTAGTACTGCGTATCCGGATCGCCGCCCTGGTGGTTGCGCCATCCGAACATCTGGACCTGACCGGCGATGGCCTGGTTGATCAGCGCGGTCTGATCGGTCTGGGCCAGCTGCACCGGGATTCCGGCGGCTTTCAGCATCTGCTGATACAGCTGTGCTCCGGCGACGGTGCTCGGCTCGTTCGTGGTCGTCAGCGTGAAGCTGAGATCCTGGCCCGTCTCCTGCTTGTACTGAGCGACTTTGGCGCGGGCCTGATCCAGATTGAAGTGCGGGAAGCCCGTGTTCTCGACGAATCCGAGGTTGCCCGAAGGGAACGGACCATCTGCCGGCGTCAAGACCCCGGCGTTCTGGACCTGGTTGTAGGTGTCGCGGTCGTACGCCAGCGCAACTGCTTCCCGAGCGGCCTGGTTGTTGAACGGCGCAGAGCTCGAGTTCAGTAGCCAGTAGCTGACCTCGGCGAACTTGTCGGTTTCGGTCGACTCGACCTTGCCCTGGCTCTTGAGGTCGCGCAGCTCGGCGATCGTTGCGCCGTTGTTGGTGAGGTTCGCGGTGATCTCGCCGCTCTTCAGGGCGTTCATCCGCTGCGCCTCATCGGCGATCGCTCGGTACTCGAGCTCGTCGAGGTACGGCAGCTGGGTTCCGCTGGCGTCCTTCTGCCAGTAGTTCGGGTTCTTCACGAGGTCGATGTCCTGCGTGGAGGCGATCGTGCCGCCCTTCACCTTGAACGGTCCCGTGCCGATCAGCTTCTTGTCGCACGACGCGGTGTCGTCGAGCTGCGCTTGGCCCATGATCCCGAGCCGTCCGCTGCCGAAGAGGTAGGCGTCGAAGGCAACCCACGGGATCTTCATCGTGATCTTGAGGGTCGCGGGGTCGACGACGGTGGTGTCAGTGATGTTGGTGAGCAACAGGCTGAGGAGATCGGGCTTGCGGGGTTTCGAGCCATCGGCGGCGGTGTACTGGCCGCGGTACGCGTCGATGTTGTTCTTTACGACGGTCGCGTCGAGCTTCGAGCCGTCGTGGAACAGGACACCGTCGCGGACGACGATCGTCCACTCCTTGTAGGTGGCATCGTGCGTGACGGACTTCGCCAGGAACGGCTTATAAGTGCCGTTTTCATCGGGGATCGTGATCGTGTCGTAGACGCTGCGCGTCACCTGGATGCCTTCGATCGCGAGGCGTGCCTCCGGCAGACAGAAGCCGCCGCCCGTTTCCGCGCCCACCCCGAAGATGACCTTGCCGCCTGTCACCGGCTTGGCGGTGTCGGACGCGGTGCCGCTCGCGCTCCCCCCGGAATTGCTTGCAGCATCGTTCTTGTTGCTACTTCCGCCGCAGGCCGCGGCGACGAGCACGAGAGCGATGACTACGGCAGCGACGCGCCTCTGTGTTCGACGCGACGACGCGGAGTTGAACACCTTTCCCCCCGGATTATGTGGGACATCTCGTCAGGGCGATGGACAGCCGGCACATCGGAGTGACGAGCGGCACAGGCGCGCCGCAGCGGCAATGTAGCGCCAGGTTCGCGCCATGTGTTGCAAAGGTGCGTCAGCACCGTCGGGAAGTTCGAAATGAACTATGCCGCGACGGAGACGAGCGGACGCCACGGAGCGAGCAGCACGGCGGTCGTCTCCTCAGGGATGTCGTGATCGTGTTGGGCCACGAGGACCCGAGCGACTTCGGACGCGGCCCGGGCCACGATCGTGATGTCGTCTTTGCTGACGCCGGCGTCAGCATGCTCCGCGGCGTGTTGCACGGCCGCGGAGGCTTTGTGCGCGGCCAAGCCGGCCTCGCGCGAGCGATGATGGCGCTTGAGGGTGGCGCCGATCGTGATCGTGGCCCGCCACCAGGACACTTCGCCATCAGCCGTTTCGAGTTCGTGACGCAGCAAGAGGGCAAGAACTGTGATCTCGGGACCGGTCAGGTCGCTCAATCGCTCGGCGAACTCGGCAGGCTCCATTGGATCACCTCTTCCTTCCTGCTTAGGTGATCGGACGCTTCTGTGGTTCGTTGAGCACAACGGGTCGAATGACCCACCTCGTTCCCGAGGGGCTAGTCCGAAGCAACTACGCCGTCATGACTTCTTGCGCGCCAGCGTGATGCCGTCGCTCACGGGGACCATCACGGCTTCGACGCGCGGATCGGCCGCGACGTGGTCGTTGAAGCGCCGAATGGCTTCGACGTTCTCGTCTGTCGCCTTCGGGTCGACGACGGCACCGCTCCACAACACGTTGTCGACGATGACAAGCCCGTTGCTACGTAGGCGCGGCAGCAACTCTTCGTAGTAATTGATGTAGTTCGGCTTGTCGGCATCGATGAAGGCGAGATCGAAGGTGGCCTCGCGCGGCAGCGACTGCAACGTCTCGAGTGCAGGGCCGAGCCGGAGCTCGATGCAACCCGCAACCCCGGCCCTCTCCCAGTACCTCCGTCCGATGGATGTCCACTCGTCGCTCACATCGCAGCACAGCAGCCGTCCATCGTCGACGAGCCCGCGCGCGATGCACAGCGCCGAATAGCCGGTGAAGGTTCCTACCTCCACCGCGTGGCGCGCCCCGATGAGGCGAGCAAGGATCCTCAGCAGCGCCCCTTGCTCGGGGGCGATCTGCATCATCGAGATCGCGCCCAACGCGGCTGTCTCTTCGATCAGCGCACGCTCGATGTCGTCCGGAGGGCTGCCGTGCGCAACGAGGTACTCGTGGATGTCGCTGGACAGGTGAAAGGACTTGGGCTCAGGCACGGTGCGACGTTATCGGCGACTCGGGATGCGGAAGAGGGCGTAGATCTTGGCGTAGTTCAGCACGGCCGTGGCGTACGCATCCGACTGGTTGTAACTCAGGAAGCCGCGCCGCAGCTGGTCGTCGGTCTGCATCGGCCCACTCGCGCAGAGGTAGTGCGCGGCCGCCAGCGCCGCGTCGTAGATGTTGTTGGGACTCGACCGTCGATCACCGTTGCCGTCGCGCGCCCAACGTCGCCACGTGGATGGGATGAACTGCATCGGGCCGACGGCTCGGTCGTACTCCGGGTCGCCGTCCAGTGCGCCGCCGTCGGTGTCGGAGATGAGGGCGGTGTCATTGGCTCCGTCGAGCGGGATACCGATGATGATCCGGTCGACATCGCCATTGGCTAGTAGGCGCGCTCCGCCATACGTGCCGTGGCGACTCTCGCTGCGGGTGATTCCCGCGAGTGCCCACCAGGAGATGCCGCACTTCGGATCCTCGGCCGCCATCGCGTTGGCCGCCTTCCAGTACGCGTCGAGCGCAACAAGGGCGAAGTCCTCGCCGACGACGTTGGCCATGACACGCGCTCTGTCGAGTTCTTCCTGCCGACGGGCGAGGGCTTGTGTGAGTCGCTCTGCGTCGACCACGGCGTCGTCGTGCGTCGCTTGCACGACGACGCGACGTTGCCGTGTGTTCGCTCTCGCTTCGAGATCGGCGGTGATGGTGCGCACCGCCCCCCGGAGCGCATCGGCGGCCGCTTGCCGCTTGTTGGTCTGTTCGTCGCTCACCGCCTGCCTGAGGGTTCGATTCGCCATGACGAGGGTGACGCCGTTGAGGTCTTCGGTCGCGATCAATGTGTCCTGCCCGCGGACATAGCTGTCGATGGCCAGTGCGCGCAGCCCTGCGCGCGCCTTGACCATCGTGACCGTTGCCTCCTTCTTTCGCGCGGTCTCTGTCGCCAACTCCGCGGTGAGACGAACGTCCTCGCGCTCGAGCTGCGTCAGCTCTGCGGCGGAGCTCGCCACGGGCGCTTGCGTGGTCGAGAGCGCTGCTGTGGCGTCGTCGAATCGGCTTTGCGCGACGCGGTACTCCAAACCGTCGACGGGCAGCTGGTCGAGCTCAGGGGAGATGTCGGGTGCTGGTTCGGCCACGGCGGCGGGCAGCGACGTCAGCAGAACGAGCGCGAAAACGACACACGTAACGAGGAGGCGACGGGTCACGGCCCCGGCAGTCTTGCGGCTCCGAGCTGGAAGGGGAGAGCATGACCCCATGTCCGACCGTGTCACCATCGATATCAGCGACGGCGTCGCCGACGTGAAGCTCAATCGCCCAGACAAGCTGAATGCCGTCGACACCGCAATGTTCCGCGCTCTGGTGGAGGCGGGCGAGAGCCTGAAGGCTGATCGCTCTGTCCGCGCCGTGGTGCTGTCAGGTTCCGGCAGAGGCTTCTGCGCCGGGCTCGACCTGGAGAGCTTCCAACAGATGGCCGGCGACTCTGCACCTGACGCGTCGGCGAGCGACATCGGCCGTCGCGAGGAGGACCGCATCACGAACCTCGCGCAGCAGGCTTGCTACGTCTGGACAGAGATGCCGGCCGCGGTGATCGCCGCAGTGCATGGCGCCGCGGTGGGTGCCGGTGTTCAGCTCGCGTTGGCGGCCGACATTCGGATCGTTGCTCCTGACGCGAAGCTCTCGGTGCTCGAGATTCGCTGGGGACTGATACCCGACATGACCGGCACGCAGATGCTGCCGCGCCTCGTCGGCCTCGACGTGGCCAAGGAGCTTGCGTTCACCGGTCGCATGGTGTCGGGCAAAGAAGCGGCGGAGCTCGGTCTGGCGACGCGCGTCGCGGACGATCCGCATGCCGCCGCGCTCGAGCTCGCTCGTGAGATCGCCGGCAAGAACCCCAACGCGATCAAAGGGGTGAAGGCACTGCTGAACATGGCCGGGCAGGTGAGCTTGGGCGAGGCCTTCAAGATCGAAACAGCGACGATGGCATCACTCATCGGTACGCCGAACAACGTCGAGGCCGTTACCGCGTACTTCGAAAAGCGCGACCCGAAGTTCGCCGACCGCACCTGACCTCGGACGAAATCCCACTCATAACTACACACTTTTGTGTAGGCACGAGTGGGATTTCGGCGTGGGGGATCAGTAGCCGGCGGCGGCGCTGATCAGCGCGCGGGGGTCGGCGGCACCCGCGAGTCCGCCCTCGTCGACCTCGATCACGTGCGCGTGGCCGAACGACCCGAGGATGCCGTCGATCTCCATCACGTCGTGCCCTCGCTCCCGTAGCGCTTCGCCCCATGCCGCAGGCGCGGTGGTCTCGATGGCGACACTCGCGCCATCAGGGTCAGCCCACGTGTCGAAGCCGGACGCGCCAGACCCGATCAACGCCCACCGAGGCGCGCCAATCACCGCACCCGGCGACTGCTGATGCAGGAGCGATCGAGCGAGCAACTGCAGGAGGATCTGCGGTTGCGCGTCGCCCCCCATGGTGCCGATCACGGCTCGCAGCGATCCGTCCGGCCGCGTGATGAGCGCTGGCGCGAGCGTGTGCGGCGGACGCCGGCCAGGCCGGTATTCCGCGGGATGACCAGGTTTGAGATTGAAGCCGATACCCCGGTTGTGCAATCCGACGCCCGTCGTCGGCTCGAACACGTTGCATCCGAATCCCTTCGCGTTCGACTGGATCAGCGACACACCCATGCGTTCGTGATCGACGGCGCACAGGAACATCGTGTCGCCCGCGCCTGCCGGTGACCCGATCGCAGCCCGCGCGAGCGGATCGATCAACGCTCGTCGACGGGCCACCTCCTCTTGCGCGAGCAGCGGCGCCACGTCGGCGCCCTCATAGAGCTGGTCGGGGCGGTCGTACGCCGCGGCCCGCGCCGCTTCGACGAGCAGGTGCGGCCACACGCCGTCGTCGGGCGAGTCGGGAAGGGGCAGCTCCGCGGCGATTGCCGCGCCGAGCAGCGTGAGATACCCCTGCGAGTTCGGCGGGATCGTCCACACGTCGTGTCCCCACACGTTGACCGACAACGGCTCGACCCAATCGGCCAGTGGCGACACAAAGTCGGCGGCGACGTACTCGCCGTTGCCGATCTCGAGGAGACCGGCGCCGAACTGGCCTTGATAGAAGCCGGAGCGGCCGTGGGCCACGATGGCCTGCAGCGACAGCGCAACACCCGGCCGGCGCACCAGATCCCCATGGTGCAAACGGCCTGCACTCGTGAGGTCTTCGGCCCCGTTGACGTCACGCAACTGGCCGGCCATGCCGGCGAGAAGCGGCGACGCCGGAAACCCACTCTCCGCGTACGCGATCGCCGGCTCGAGGACCACGGCCAGCGGTAGACGCCCGAACCGATCGTGCAGGGCGAGCCAACCGTCGACACATCCCGGTACAGGCGCGGCGCGCAGATCGCCCACGAACGGCATCACATCGTGGCCCTCGAGGCGGAGTTGAACGGGATCGGCACCGCTGCCAGCGCGCCCCGATGCATTGAGCCCCGAGGGCGTTGCATCGCCGCGCTCGTGTACCAACGCGAACAGGTCGCCGCCCATCCCACACAGATGAGGAGCGGTGACCGCCAGTACTGCGCTCGCGGCGACGGCCGCATCTGCCGCCGACCCTCCGCGCTGCAGCATCGCCACGCCAGCAGCCGACGCGAGGTGATCGACCGAAGCGACCATGCCGCGTGGTGCGTGGCGCGTGACGTTGTGCACGGTCGCACATTACGAGCCGGGGGAGCGCCGGGCGCATCCCAGCCCCTACCCTCCGCGGTGATGGATCTGGTCCGCTTCGTTCCCCTCATGCAGGCGCCGGCTGAGGGCGGCGACGCGATCGTGTTCGTGGTGGGCTCCACCACCGTCCTTGTGCGCGACCACGTCGACGACGACCTCGACGCCGCGATCTTCCTCGGCACGCTCGACGACCGTCCGTGCTGGGCGGTTGCCGTCGATGGCGAGCCGGGCATGGGTGCAGTCCCGCTCATGGGTTTGTGGGGACAGGTCGACGACATCACGTTCACCGTTGCCGGCCGAGCGGTGCAGCTGGTGGAGTGGGACAGGACGCACCGCTTCTGCGGGCGATGTGCGACGCCAACAGAACCGGCGATGGGTGAGCGCGCCAGGCGCTGCCCTACGTGCGGATTGCTGGCGTTTCCGCGATTGGCTCCCGCGATCATCACCCTCATCGAGCGGGACGATGGTCGCGCACTTCTCGCCCGCGGTCGCACGTTCCCGATCCCGATGTACAGCTGCATCGCGGGGTTTGTCGAGCCGGGGGAGACACTCGAGCAGGCGGTGCATCGCGAGGTACGCGAGGAAGTCGGCGTCGAAGTCGACAACGTGCGGTACTGGGCGAGCCAGCCGTGGCCGTTCCCCCATTCGTTGATGCTTGGGTTCATGGCCGACTGGGCCGGCGGCGAGATCGTGATCGACGACACCGAGATCGTCGACGCCAATTGGTTCGCGGTCGACGACCTTCCGCCGATCCCGCCAGGAATCAGCATCGCCCGCCGTCTGATCGACGATTGGGTCGAACGAGTCGTTGATCCTCGCTGACCTGCAGTCGATCGTCGGCGGCGCGCATGTGCTGACCGATCCGTCGACGGTCGCGAGCTACGTCGTCGATTGGACCGGACGGTTCGCCGGATCGACCTCAGCGGTGGTTCGCCCCGGATCAACCGCGGAGGTCGCCGCCGTCGTGCGGTGGTGCGCGGCCAACGGCGTCGCCGTCGTGCCGCAGGGGGGCAACACCGGGCTCGTCGGAGGGAGCGTGCCGCTCGACCACGAGATCGTGCTGTCGCTCCGCCGGCTCGACTCGGTTTCGGGCATCGACGAAGTGACAGGACAGTTGACGGCAGAGGCGGGTGTCACAATCGCGGCGGTACAGCGGACGGCGCGCGCGGTCGACTGGGACTACGGCGTCGATTGGTCGGCGCGTGACACCGCGACCGTCGGTGGATCGGTCGCCACCAACGCCGGTGGATCGAAGGTCGCCCGGTATGGCGACACGCGTGCCCAGGTGCTCGGCGTCGAAGCGGTTCTCGGCGACGGCTCCGTCGTGTCACACCTCGATGGTCTCGTGAAGGACAACACCGGCTATCACCTGCCGTCGCTGCTGTGTGGGAGTGAGGGCACATTGGGGGTCGTGACGGCGGCCCGGCTGCGGCTGGTGCCCCGGTTCGACCAGCGAGTCGTCGCGCTGATGGGATTCTCTGACGTCGAAGGTGCGCTCGCCGCGTGCGGTGTGTTGCGGCGGTCGCTTCCGTCGTTGGAGGCAGCCGAACTCTTCCTTGCTGACGGGCTCGAGCTCGTGTGCTCGACGTTCGATCTGGTGAAACCACTCGCGTCGCCGGCCGCCGCCTACCTCGTCATCGAATGCGCAGACCGTGTGGATCCGTCGAACGCGCTCGCGTCGGTGGTCGAGGATGTCGGCGCGGTCGACGTTGCGGTGGCCGGCTCGAGCCAGCAGCGAGCTGCGCTGTGGCGGTACCGGGAAGCGCACACGGAGGCCATCAACGTGATCGGCCCGCCCCACAAACTGGATGTGACCCTGCCGGCGAACGCGCTGGCGGACTTCGTCGTCACGGTACGGGCCCGCGTCGTCGCGGTCGTGCCCAACGCGCGCGTGTGGCTGTTCGGGCATGCGGCCGACGGCAACCTTCATGTCAACGTCACGGGCGTCGATCCCGCCGATGAGCGGGTGGACGAGGCTGTGCTGACGTTGGTGGCCGAGCAGGGCGGGAGCATCTCCGCCGAGCACGGAATCGGCACGGCCAAGAAGCGCTGGCTCCACCTCAGCCGGTCGGCCGAAGAGATCGCGGCGATGCGCGCCATCAAGCGAGCGCTGGACCCCGCCGGCATCCTCAACCCGAACGTGCTGCTGCCGCAGTGAGACAGCGTGGTAGGCGCACCGGCCATACCGGTGCGCCTACCCGAACGATGTCAGAAACCTGTGGAGATCAGCCGCTGCTCGAGGACGAGGACGACGACGACGAGCTGCTGCTCGACTGGCCGCAGAACGTGTCGACCTTCGCGGAAGCCGCCTGCAGGCTGGTGTCCGAGAAGAACGGCGAGGGGTCGTTCGTGCTGATGGACGTGCGCGCGGCACCGACCAGCAACTGGGCGTCGCCCTTCACCTCGGTCGGGGCATCTTGAATGTAGGCATCGAACTTGCCCTGGACGGCCTTGAACGCGGTCACCAACTGGTCGGCGCTGGTTGCGGCGTTCACCTGTGCGTTGATCTCGCCGTTCGCCGCACAGAACGCCGCCTTGTCCCCGCCGGACGCAGATGATGCGCTGCTGGCGGCGGAAGAGGAACTGCCGCTCGACTGACCACAGAAGGTGTCGACCTTTGTTCCGGCCGCTTGCAACTTGGCGTCGGTCTGGAACGCTGACGCGTCGTTGGTGCTGATGGCTTTGCGCGCGGCGTCGACCAACAACTGGGTGTCGCTCTTGACCTCGCTCGGGGCGTTCTTGACGAGGGCGTCGAACTTGTCTTGCACTGTCTTGAACGCGGCGACCGCCTGGTCGGCGCTCGTGATGCTGCTCAGCCCTGCGCTGATCTCGCTGTTCGTCTTGCAGAATGCCGCCTTGTCGCCGTTCGACGACGAGTCGCTGCTACAGGCTGCGAGCAGCGTGACAAACACGCACGCTGCCAGGAGCGCGACGGACCGATTACGAATCATGAATGTTCCTCTCGCCGGTGCCTCCGAGTTTCGGGAAGCCCGCGCACCCTACTTTGGCCCGCTCACCCGGCTCGTCATAGCGCCCGCTAGCCGTTCACGAGGGTGATGAAGATGCCCGCATCCGTCTTCGTCAGTTTTCGTGCCCGGGCGACGGTGGTGCCGGCGAGGACACCGGTGTCGACGTAGAGATGGGTCACGATGCCTGCCGCCTGCGGCACGCCCACACCGTCGCAGACCTCGACCGCCGCACCGGAGTCGCCCTCGAACGCCGGGATGTCGCCTTCCCACTTGGTGGCATCCGCGAGCACGCCCAATCCTGGTCGGGCCTTGGTGGCGAAGACCTCACCGACGCCGCCGCCGTTGCCGTACAGGCACAGTGACGACCCGGCGGCAACCGTCGTGGTGCCTTGCGGGCCGCCCCACACGGGCATCGCGGGTTGCACGTAGCCCGCAAGCGACGACGGGATCGCCACCAACCCGAAGTCGTTGCCGACGTCCACGCCGTGTCGGATCTGTCGCGCGTAGGCGATCGCGCCGAGCTCGACCAGCGTGCCCGTGATCTCGAATCCGGTTTGCCCTCCGAACGAGCACCCGGACACACACACCTTCACGTGGGTCTTGGACGCGTCGTAGTCGGCACCCGGGCCGGCAGTGGCGGCTTTGTCCGCGGGGAGGAAGCAGTGTCCGGCCGCGCCCAGGTAATTCTGCACGCCATCGGTCCACACGAAGTTGGCCGTGCACCCGTAGGTGTTGGTGTCGCCGTCCATGTGCATGATGAGGTGCGACCCGGGTCCGATGCGATCGCCCGCGTCGGCGGTCGGCAGGGCGGCCGGCATCACGGTTCGCGTCCCGTCCGACATGCCCGTCAGGTTCGCCATCAAGCGCTGCGTCCGTGGTGATGCCGCGGGTGCGTCTGCGGCACCGACCGCGAGCGCGAGCAGGACGAGCACGCTGACAATCGCTACCCGCGCGGGCCGGAGCATCAGTGGAGAGTTCTGTCTCCAGGTCGCGGACTCCTCCGAACCGGGCGAGTTCCCACTACGCGACCCACTCATTCCGGGACTCGAGGACCTC
>JBEEGD010000120.1:0-5143 GCA_041166685.1 Acidimicrobiaceae bacterium
CGCCGAGGAGCATGGCGCCGATCCGAACTTCCTCTGCGTCACCGGGGGATCAGCCGGCGGGCATCTCACTGCGCTCGTGGCGTTGTCCGCCGACGACCCGGAATACCAAGGCGAGATCGGTGACGTCGACACCACGATGCGGGCGGCTGTCCCGTTCTACGGCATCTACGACTTCACCAACCGGAACGGCCACTGGCCGAAAGACACCGTGAAGCGATTCCTCGCCCCCTGGATCATGGGCAAGAACATCGAGGAGGATCCCGAAGCGTTCCGGAAGGCTTCGCCGATGGATCTGGTGCGCGCCGACGCGCCACCGTTCTTCGTCATCCACGGCGATCGCGACACGCTGGCCCCGGTGGAGGACGCGCGCGAGTTCGTCGAGCGCTTGCGCGCCGTATCCGAGAGCCCGGTGCTCTATGCCGAGATGCGGGGCGCGCAACACGCCTTCGAGATCTTCCCCTCGTTCCGCACGGCCCGAGTGATCGAGGGCGTCGAGCGATTCCTACATTCGGTCCACCAGCAGTACCTCCGCGGCCGGACCGACGAGGACGTCTCGGAACACGAGGTTGCCGAGGAGCTCGTCGAGAACTAGGGCATAACTAGAACGTGTTCTAATCGTGTTCTAGTCTTGGGCTCGGTGGACTTCGACGACACCCCAGAAGAGGCGGCGTTCCGCGCCGAGACGCGGGCGTGGCTCGATGCCAACGCCGTGCCGAAGGGTTCGCCCGACGACTTCTCTGCCGGACACTTCTCCGGACACATCGACGCCAACGAGTACGTCAAGCGCTGTCGTTGGTGGCAAGGACAGTTGTACGAAGGCGGCTGGGCGGGCATCTCGTGGCCGAAGGACTTCGGGGGCCGCGGCGGCAAACCCATCGAGGAAGCGATCTTCGCCGAGGAGCAGGGCAAGTGGGGAGTGTCCGCCGGCGTCTTCGCCGTTGCGCACGGCATGGTCGCGCCGACGCTGATGCAACACGCGTCACGCGAGCAACAAACGCGGTATCTCGCACCGATGTTGCGCGGCGAGGAGTTGTGGTGCCAGCTGTTCAGCGAACCCGACGCCGGGTCCGACTTGGCGTCGCTCACGACACGCGCCGACCGCGATGGTGACGAGTTCGTCGTCAACGGGCAGAAGGTGTGGACCTCGAACGCGCACAACAGCGAATGGGGCATCCTCATCGCTCGCACCGATGCGGACGCGCCTCGCCACGCCGGTATCACGTATTTCGTGGTCGACATGGCCACGGCCGGGATCGACATCCGTCCGCTACGGCAGATGAACGGCGAAGCGCACTTCAACGAGGTGTTTCTCAACGACGTGCGCGTTCCTGTGGAGAACGTGGTCGGTGAGGTGAACGACGGATGGAAGGTCGCGGTCACCACCCTGTCGAACGAGCGGGCCACGATCGCGGGCGGCTCCGGAATCTCGGATCCGGATCGCATCCTGGCGTTGGCTCGATCGCTCGGACGCACTGACGACCCCGTGTTCCGGCAGAAGTTCGTCACGGTGTGGAGCCGCAACGAGACCATCCGCTACCTCCGTATGCGGAGCCGCACAGCCCTGTCGCAAGGTCGTCGCCCTGGGCCCGAGGCGTCGGTCATGAAGCTGGCCTATGCGCGGTACGTGAAGCAGCTGGGCAACCTGGCGCTCGAGATCCAGGGGCCGTACGGCACGCTCGAACACCCGGACACGTACGCCGACGGGGTGCTGCAGCAGAAATTCATCAACGCGGTGCAGTCGTCGATCGGCGGGGGCACCGATGAGATCCAACGCAACATCGTGGGCGAGCGGGTTCTCGGCCTACCGAGGGAGCCCCGATGACGGCGACGAGTCTCACCAAGAGCCAGGCCGCGCGTCGTGGGCGCGTGATCGAGGCCGCACTTTCGTTGGGGGCCGACGGTGGGTACGACGCGGTGCAGATGCGTGACGTGGCGACGAACGCGGGTGTCGCGCTGGGCACGATCTACCGCTACTTCAGTTCGAAGGACCACCTGCTGGCCGAGACGCTGGTCGAGTGGGCCAGCGAGCTCGGCCGCAAGGTGTCTCGCAAGCCACCGAAAGGCGACGCGCTCAGCGAACGGGTGGTCGACGTGCTGCGTCGAGCGACGCGGGGAATGGAGCTCGAGCCCAAGCTTTCAGAAGCGGTGATCACGGCCCTGTCGTCAACGGACCCTCACGCGGCCCGCTGTCAACGCGAGGTGGGCGAGGTGATGAACGGCATCATCGCCAGCGCATTCCCCGACGACTTCGATGCCGCGACCCGCGACGACATCTGCCGAGTGCTCGGGCATGTGTGGTTCTCGTCGTTGGTCGGCTGGGTGAACCGGTGGTACGGGATCAACCACGTCGGCGACGAAGTCGAGATCGCCGCCCACCTGTTGCTCGACCAATACGACTGACTGAAAACGAAATCCCGCTCAGACATACACAGATCTGTGTATGTCTGAGTGGGATTTGGCAGCGCTTGGTCAGATGGCGGTGGAGCGGCCTTGCCAGTACGGATCGCGGAGCTTGCGCTTGAACAGCTTGCCGCTCGGATCGCGGGGCATCTCGGCGATGAAGTCGTACGTCTTGGGCCGCTTGTACGACGCCAGGTTGGCTTCGGCGAACGCCCGCAGCTGCGCCTCGAGCTCATCGCCGGCCGCAGAGCCTTCCGCCGGTTCGATGACCGCTTTGATCTCTTCGCCCCAGTCGTCGTTCGGGATGCCGAACACCGCGACATCACCCACAAGGGGGCATTGGTAGAAGGTGCCTTCGATCTCGGCGGGATAGATGTTCACACCGCCGCTGATGATCATGTCGATCTTGCGATCGCGCAGGAACAGGTAACCGTCCTCGTCGAGTTCGCCGACGTCGCCGACGGTGAAGTACGCGGTGCCGTCGGGGAAGTAGACGCGATTGCCCTCGGTCTTCTGCTCGTCGCCCTTGTACTCGAACGTCGCCTGCGCCAGCAGCATGTACACCGTGCCGACCTCGCCGGGCTTCAACACGTTGCCCTCATCGTCGAGGATGCGAATCTCCGAGCCGGCCCATGCCTTGCCGACGGTGCCGGGATGCTCGAGCCACTCCTTGGCGGTGACGATCGTGCCGCCGCCTTCGGTCGCCGCGTAGTACTCCATCACGGCGTCGCCCCACCACTCGATCATCCGCCGCTTGACATCGGGCGGACACGGCGCCGCGGCGTGCACCATGCAGCGCACCGACGAGCAGTCGTACTTGCTGCGCACGTCCTCTGGCAGCGAGAGCAGCCGGTGGAACTGCGTCGGCACCATGTGCGACGTGGTGACCTTGTAGCGGTCGATGAGCTCGAGCATCCCCTCCGGCGACCACTTGTCCATCAGCACCACCTTGTGCCCCATGTGGAGTGAGTTCGTGGCCCAGAGCAACACGGCGGTGTGATACAGCGGCGATCCGGTGATGTGCACGTTGCCGTCTTCGGGCTGCACGCCGAACAGCATGAGGAACATCGAGTAGAGCGCCCCGCCCTCATCAGGGTCGAGGTCCGCCAGTTTGCGCTTCACGCCCTTCGGCTGGCCGGTGGTGCCCGACGTGTAGTGCATGGGCGCGCCGGCAGTGCGATCGTCCGGCCGCGTGGTGGGCTGTCCCTCGATGAGCTCGGAGATGTCGCGCCCGCCCGGAATCGAGCCGATCTTGAACAGCCGGTCGTGGCTCAGCTTGATCTCTTCGCCGGCGGCGACCAGCGCATCGGCGAAGCGCTCGTGCCCAACCAGCACTTTGGCGTCGCTGTCGTTGACGATGTACGCGATCTCTGGCCCGACCAGGTGGTGGTTGATCGGGGTCATGTAGAGGCCGATCTGCTGCGCGCCAAGGACCAACTCCATCATCTCGATGCTGTTCGGCAGGACGACTGCGATGGTGTCGCCGCGTTCGAGACCCAGGGCCCGTAGCCCGTGTGAGACTTGATTCGCGCGCTCCGCCAGCGCGCCGGCCGTGACCTCTGTGCCGTCGGGACCGACCAGCGCGCTGCGATCCGGATCGGCGGCGGCCTGACGAAAGAACCCCAGTTCAGCCATGGCGCCAAACTAGAACACGTTCCAGTTCCGCGCTAGCGTGCCGCCTCGATGGCAGACCGCACCGAGGTTCTGACCGCCCCGCTCATCATCGAGTATCCGTTCACCCGCACCACCGGGCCCGTGATCGGAGCGTTCCTCACCGGCCTGCGCGAGCAGGTGATCGTCGGAACGAAGACGAGCGACGGGCGCGTGCTTGTCCCCCCGATGGAGTACGACCCCGCGACCGGCGAGCCGGCCACCGAGGTCGTCGAGGTCGGCCCTGGAGGAACCGTCACGACGTGGGCCTGGGTCCACCAGCCACGACCCAAGGACCCGCTCGATCATCCGTTCGCCTGGGCGCTGATCCGGATCGACGGCGCCGAGTCGGCGTTGCTGCACGCGGTCGACGCGGGGGACATCGGCTCGATGTCCACTGGCATGCACGTCACGCCGCGCTGGCGAGCCGAGCGCGAAGGCCACATCAACGACATCGAGTGCTTCGTGCCGGGGGAGGGCTGATGGCGGACATCACCCTGCCCAAGTCGCTGCAAGACGTCGAGCTCATCAAGAGCGTGCGGACGCCGGCCGAGCTGCGCTACCAGTACACCGCTGGTGCCTCGACCACCCGGTTCCTTCGGGGCATCGAGCAGAAGAAGATCCTGGGGGAGCGGTGCCCGAAGTGCGGGAAGGTCTACGTTCCTCCCCGCGGTTCGTGCCCGACCGATGGCATCCCGACGACCGACCAGGTCGACCTGCCCCACAAGGGCACGGTCACGTCGTTCTGCATCGTGAACGTGCAGTTCTACGGGCAGGCGATGGAGGTGCCGTACACCAGCGCGCTGATCCTGCTCGACGGAAGCGACCTCTCGCTGATGCACCTCCTGCAGGAGGTGGCCGTCGAAGACGTGCACATCGGTCTGCGGGTCGAAGCCGTGTGGGTGGACGACGACCAGATCGGCCCCACCCTCGAGAGCATCCGCTACTTCCGGCCCAACGGCGAGCCCGATGCCGAAGTGAACCAGCCCGGCGAGCACGGCTGGGGGTCCCTCGAACATGCCTAGGGACGTCGCCATCATCTCGTTCGCGCAGAGCGATCACTCCCGCGCCGTGACCGACGCCAACGAAGTCG
>JBEEGD010000121.1:0-4383 GCA_041166685.1 Acidimicrobiaceae bacterium
GGTCGACCGACATCCGCACGTCGTACGAGATCGAGACCACGTGGCAGGAGATGGCGGAGAACGGCGTCGACTCCGCCCACTTCCGGTACGTGCACGACACCGCCACCGTTCCGATGCTCGAGTCCTATGAGACGAGCTTCCCGCACTCGCAGATGAAGTCCTCGCAGAAGTTCCCCACACCCCGAGGCGTCATGGAGGGCCGCATCGACACCCAGTCGTGGGGTCCCGGCATCTCGTTGATCTCATTCTCCGGCATCGTCGACACGTTGAACCTGGCGGCGACGACGCCGATCGAGCGCGACAAGTGCATCATCCGGTTCAACTTCCGCTTCAAGACGATGGGCGATCTCACCACCACCGAGAACGTCGGCAAAGCCTTCGTGAACGAGGTGCACAAGCAGCTGCTCGAGGACAAGCCGATCTGGGAGCACAAGGCTCACCTCGTACGGCCCGCGCTCGCCGACAACGACGGGCCGTTCATGAAGTTCCGCAAGTGGTGCGCGCAGTTCTATGCCGAGCCGATGGGCGACGAGCGGGTGGTGTTCCCACCGCCGTTCTGGCCGGATCGCGTGGATGACGCCCCCCGAAAGTCGACTGCGTCTGCTCGCCTGAGCGACTAGCCCGCGAGCAGGATCTGCATCACCGTCTCCGTGTCGGTCAAATCAGGCAGCACTGCATCGGCATCAAGCGTGAGCACCGCGTCCGCTCCGATGGCGCCCGTTCCGACCACCAAGCAGCGCACGCCTGCAGCTTGGGCGCACGCGAGATCATTCGGAGTGTCTCCGATCACCCACACCTCGTCGAGGTCGTAGTACTCACCTCGTAGCCGTTGCACGCGCTCGAGAGCCATCGGCACGAGCGCACGACGATCCGCGTCGTCGCTCCCGTAGGCACCGAGCTCGACGTCGAAGTAGTCGAGGAGATCGAACGCCGCCACTTTGAGCGCCGCGTTAGCGACGAGGTTGCCGGTCAGCAGGCTCTGCCTCACCCCGCCGACTGTGTCGAGCGACTTGAGGATCTCGATGACTCCGGGGAGCACCCATCCATCTCGCCGCAGCTCGGCCTCGGCATCCGCCAGCGCGCGTTCGACCTCCTGGACCGCGGCCGGGAGCAGTTCGACGATCCGCTCTTCCGCGATGTCAGCGGCGACGAAGATCTCCCGCAAGATCTGCGGGTCTGTCTTCCCGCTCATCTCGACGGTGGGCACGTCGACGAGCGATGCGGCCATCGCCGCGCCGGCTTCGACGGCTCGGCGACCGACTTTGCCCGAACGAATCAGCGTTCCGTCGATGTCCCACAGGATCAGCCGCCGCATGACTCAGGTTTTGCGCGGAGGCGGCATGAGCTGCAGATCGCCGGCCTGCATGCCGCCGTCGATGACGAACTCCGTGCCTGTGCAGTAGGCGCTCTCGTCGGACGCGAGGAAGAGCACCAAGTTGCTGATGTCATCCGGGTTGCCGATGCGGCCCGCCGGCAGCTTCTTGTAATAGCCGCTCTGGCCGTCGTCGCCGACGGCCTTCACCATCTCCGTCAGCACTCCCCCCGGGTGGACCGAGTTCACCCGGATGCCATCGTGGCCCAGCTCGAGCGCCGCGACCTTCGTGAGCCCGCGCACACCGAATTTCGACGCGGTGTACTCCGACGCGAAGGGCACACCCCACATCCCTGCAGTCGACGAGATGTTCACGATGGATCCTCCCCCGCTGTCGCGCATCGCGGGTGCGCCGGTCTTGATACCGAGGAACGTGCCGACGAGGTTGATCGAGAGCACCCGCATGAAGTTCTCGACGGTCGTGTCGAGGAGCGGGGTGAAGGCGCCGAGCACTCCTGCGTTGTTCACGAGGACGTGGAGTCCGCCGAACGCGTCGACCGTCGACGCGACCGCCTCTTGCCAGGACGACTCAGAGGTGACATCGAGCTTCAGGAAGACGGCGTCATCTCCGAGTTCGTGAGCGACGGCCTCGCCCTCGTCGACGAGCACGTCGCCGATCACGACCTTCGCGCCCTCGGCCACGAACCGGCGGGCCTCGGCTTCACCTTGGCCGCGGGCCGCGCCACTGATGAGCGCGACCTTCCCGTCGAGCCTGCCCACGAACGTCAGGGCTTCTCGCTGCTGACGACCCACATGGCGAAGAACTGGGATCCGCCGCCATATGCGTGGCCCAGCGCGACCTTGGCGCCGTCGACCTGATGTTCTCCGGCTTGGCCACGCACCTGCATTGCGGCCTCGGCGAACCGGAGCATGCCCGACGCGCCGATGGGGTTCGACGACAGCACGCCACCACTCATGTTGATGGGAAGGTCGCCGTCCAGCTGCGTGGCGCCATCCTCCACCATCCGCCAGCCGTCGCCCGGACCGGCGAAGCCCAGGTTCTCGAGCCACATTGGTTCGAACCACGAGAACGGCACGTACATCTCCACGCAGTCGATCTGATTGCGCGGGTCGGTGATACCGGCCTGCCGGTAGACGTCGTTGGCGCATTGGATTCCGCCGAGCGGAAGCACCGGATCGCGGTCCGCGGACATCGTCGGCTCGGATCGCATCGCGGTGCCGTGCACCCATGCAGGAGGGCGGGAACCGGAGAGCGCGTCCTCGGCGGCCAGCACGAGCGCGCACGCGCCATCGGACGATGGGCACGTCTCCGCGTACCGAATCGGATCCCACAGCATGATCGACTGCTCGATCGACTCGAAGGTGATCTCGTGATCGTGGAGATGGGCGTACGGGTTCTTGAGTGCGTTCTTGCGGTCCTTCAGCGCCACGAGGATGCCCACGTGGTCGGGAGCCTTCGCCCGTCGCATGTACGAGCGGATGTGCGGTGCGAAGTAGCCACCTGCGCCGGCGTGCATGGGCGGCGTGAACGGCATCGGCAGCGAGAGCGCCCACATGGCCTCGCTCTCCGACTGCTTCTCGAACGCGACCGTGAGCACCCGCTTGTGCACGCCCGCCTGCACCAGCTGCGACGCGACGATCGTGGTCGAGCCGCCGACCGAGCCCGCGGTGTGAACGCGGAACAGTGGCTTGCCGACGGCGCCGAGCGCGTCCGCGAGATACAGCTCGGGCATCATCACGCCTTCGAAGAAGTCTGGCGCCTTCCCGACCACGACGGCATCGATGTCGTTCCACCCGAGATCAGCGTCTTCCAGCGCGCGGTCGGCCGCTTCACGGACGAGGCCGGCCATCGACACGTCGCCTCTGGTGGCTTGGTGCTTCGTCTGACCGACGCCGACGACCGCAACGCGTTCCTTCGCCATCAGCCCTCCTCCTCGGGGGCTGCGCCCCCGCGCCCCATCGCCGTTCGGCTCGCTGGCGCTCGCTCGCCCGGCCGACTGATTCGCTGGCTCATCAGCCCTCACCCTCCAAGACACACACCAGGTTCTGCTGGAGGCACACGCCGCTCGTCGCGTGCGCCACCGCTCGACTCGCTCGTCCGTCGATGATTCGGCTGGCGGCTTCACCGAAACGCACGAGGCCGGCGGCCATGATCGGGTTGGCGCACAGCGCGCCGCCGGATGGGTTGATGTCAACGTCTCCACCGAGTCCGAGCGCTTCTCGCAGGATCAACTCTTGATGACTGAACGGCGCATGGAGCTCCGCGACGTCGACCTTGCCGTTGTTCACTCCGGCCCGCTCCCCCGCAGTTCTGGTCGACGGCGAATCGGTGAGGTCACGCAGCCCGAGCACCGCGGACTCGATGCGATGATCGATGCCGCGGATCCACGCGGGGCGCGCACAATGGGCGCGGGCCACGTCGCCTGCGGCGATCACCACCGCGGCGACACCATCGCTGATCGGCGGGCAATCGTCCTTGCGTAGCGGGTCGACCAGCATCGGCTCGGCCAGCACTTGATCGGCGGGCTTGTCCCACTTGAGCTGCGCGTGAGGATTGGCGAGCGCGGCCTTGCGGCTGCGAGCGACGATGTCGGCGAGGTCCTTCTCCGTGGCCTTGCCCGACTCGAGCAGCGCCCTGGCTTGAAGGGCGGAGAGCGAGATCGTGTCAGGCCACAGCGGCGCCACGAAATAGGGATCGAGCTGGCGGCTCTGCACCTCGTGCGTCAGACCGGCCGACGACTTGCCGTAGCTGTAGATGAGCGCGGTGTCGATCTCGCCGAGTTGTAGCTTCACCCATGCTTCGTAGAGCGCCCACGCACCGTCCATCTCGACGTGGCTCTCTTGGATCGGTGGCCACGGCCCGACACCGTCGAGTGTCGAGACGAAGCTGAACGCACTGCCGGCGAGATAGTCGGTCGAGCCGCTGCACGTGAAGCCGATGTCGTTCTTGGTCATGCCCGCGCCCGCGATCGCCGCCGCGGTGACCGGCATGAGCATCTCGACTTCATTGGCGTCGGTGACGGCACGGACGTGATCGCTCTGCGCGAACG
>JBEEGD010000122.1:0-4506 GCA_041166685.1 Acidimicrobiaceae bacterium
ATCAAGCAACTCCTCGACGCCGGCATTCGCCTCGAGGTCGTTCGCGATGTGTTCACCGAGCTCCGCGCTCGGTTGGGCGACGACCTCACCGCGGCCAAGCTCGTCATCTCCGGATCGAGCGCGATGCTCGCGCTCGACGACGGCGAGCTCATCGATCTCGTGCACAGGGGCCAGGGTGTGCTGAACATCCTCGCGCTCGGAAGTGTGCAGGAAGAGGTCGACGCATCGATCAGTCAGCTGCGACCCCTCGCTGAGAACACCGGCAACGGCGCAGGGAATCTGACGCCGGCCACCCACGGGTGACGTCGGGCGCTCTCAGGAACTCCCCACTCGACGCCGCTCACCGCGCGCTCGGCGCGAAGCTCGTCCCGTTCGGCGGCTGGGAGATGCCGCTGCACTATTCAGCTGGCACGCTCGCCGAACACCGTGCATGCCGCACGGCCGCGGTCGCGTTCGATGTCAGCCACCTCGGCACCGTCCGTGTCGCAGGGCCTGACGCGTTCGATCGGTTGCAGCGCGCGCTGACCAACGACTTGCGCAAGGTTGCGCCGGGCCGAGCGCAGTACACGCACTTGCTCGACGAGAACGATGCATCGGTGCTCGACGACATCATCGTGTGGTGGGTCGACGACGATCGCTTCGACGTGATGCCCAATGCATCCAACACGTCACGCGTGCTCGACGCGTTGGGAGTGGGGGAGGAGGTCACTGCTTCACGCGCGATCATCGCCGTGCAGGGGCCATCAGCGCGCGCCCAACTCGCAAAGATGTCACCCGATGCGGCCGGCGTCGAACGCTTCCAGGTGGCTCGGGTTTCGATCGACGGGGTCGAGTGTGTCGTCGCGGGCACGGGCTACACGGGGGAGGACGGCGTCGAGCTCGCCGTGCCCGCCGAGCATGCGGCTGAGGTGTGGGACGCCGTGATCAGCGCCGGAGTGGAGCCCGCCGGTCTGGGTGCGCGCGACACACTGCGACTCGAAGCCGGCTTCCCGTTGCACGGCCACGAGCTCGGCCCCGGCATCACGCCGTTACAGGCTGGACTCGGGTGGGTCGTCGGCTGGAGCAAGGACGACTTCCGCGGCAGGGCTGCCCTCGCCGCCGAGAAGGAACGGGGCATCGCCCGTCGCTTGCGCGGCATCGGCACCGAGGGACGACGACCACCGCGAGCCGAACAGCAGGTGTTGATCAACGGCAGCCCCGCCGGTGAGGTCACCAGTGGCAACTTCTCGCCGATGCTCGGTCACGGCATCGCGCTGGCGTTCCTTCCACCCGATGTAGGCGACGGCACGTCGGTCGAGATCGCCGCCCGAGGCGAGTCACTCCCCGGCCACGTCGTCCCCCTGCCGTTCTGGCGTCCCTAGATCCGGTATCCCGGAGCACGGGACGCCATTTCGCTATTCGTACGCGCTGAGTGGGGGACAGGAACACATGAGGTTGCGGTCGCCGTAGCCGCCGTCGATGCGGCGCACCGGCACCCAGTACTTCGCCTCACGCAGTTGCGCGACGGGATAGGCCGCCGCTTCGCGCGAGTACGGCAGCTCCCAGGGCTCGCGCAACAGCATCGCCGCGGTGTGCGGCGCATTCTGCAGCAACGACGGTTGCGCGTCGATCTCGGCTCGGATGGCGATCATGGCGTCGCAGAAGCGCTCGATCTCCCGCAGGTCCTCCGACTCTGTCGGTTCGATCATCAGCGTGCCGGCGACGGGGAAGCTCATCGTCGGCGCGTGGAAGCCGTAGTCGATGAGCCGCTTGGCCACGTCCTCGACGGTGACTCCGGTTTCCTTGGTGATCGGCCTGATGTCGATGATGCACTCGTGCGCCACGAGGCCGCCTCGTCCTGTGTAGAGCACCGGGTAGTGAGGGCCCAGGCGGCGGGCGACGTAGTTCGCGTTGAGGATGGC
The DNA here is from genome assembly GCA_041166685.1 of Acidimicrobiaceae bacterium. Taxonomy (GTDB): domain Bacteria; phylum Actinomycetota; class Acidimicrobiia; order Acidimicrobiales; family JACDCH01; genus DASUCS01. The sequence goes on from JBEEGD010000122.1 coordinate 1,902, forward strand.
CACTTCGGTGGCGCGGCGCAGGCCTTCGCTGCCCATCAACCGGATGTAGGCCCACGGGATCGGCAGGATCCCGGCCGAGCCCCACGGCGCGGCGGCGATCGGGCCTGGCCCGGTGGCTGGTCCCGCTTCGGGCACGAGCGGATGGTTCGGCAGGAACGGCGCCAGGTGCGCGCGCACCGCCACTGGGCCCACTCCGGGGCCGCCGCCGCCGTGCGGGATGCAGAACGTCTTGTGCAGATTCAGGTGGCTGACGTCGGCCCCGAACTTCCCTGGTTGCGCGAGTCCGACCAGCGCGTTGAGGTTGGCGCCGTCGACGTACACCTGACCGCCCGCCTCGTGCACGGCCGCGCACACATCGGTGATCGCCTCCTCGAAGACGCCATGGGTCGACGGGTACGTGACCATGAGCGCGGCGATCGACGACGCATGCTCCGCGAGCTTGGCGTGCAAATCGTCGAGGTCGACGTTGCCGGCGTCGTCGCAGGCCACGACGACAACTCGCATGTTGGCCATCGCCGCGGAGGCTGCGTTGGTGCCGTGTGCCGACGACGGGATCAGGCAGATGCTCCGTGCCGTGTCACCACGGCTGCGGTGCCACTCGCGGATGGCGAGCAGGCCGGCGAGCTCGCCTTGTGAACCGGCGTTGGGTTGCAGCGACACCGCGTCGTAGCCGGTGATCTCACACAGCCAGCGCTCCAGATCGTGGATGAGTTCGAGATAGCCGGCCGCCTGGTCGAGGGGTGCGAAGGGATGGATGCCCGCGAAGCCGGGCCACGTGATCGGCTCCATCTCCGCGGTGGCGTTGAGCTTCATCGTGCACGAGCCCAACGGGATCATCGAACGGTCGAGGGCGACGTCCTTGTCGGCGAGGCGCCGGAGGTAGCGCAACATGGCCGTCTCGCTGTGGTGCTCGTGAAAGACCGGATGCGCGAGGAACGGATCGGTGCGTCGCAACGCCTCGGGAATCGCGGCGGCCCCCACGTGTCCGCCTTGCAGCAGCTCTCGCAACGCCGCGAGATGGGCGTCGGTGGTGGCCTCGTCGCAGGCGATGGCGATCACGTCGTCGTCGACTGCCCGCAGGTTGATGCCCCGCGCCGCAGCATCGGCCACGATGGCCGACGCTCGTCCCGGCACACGCAGCTGCACCGTGTCGAAGAACTCGTCATGCAACGGATCACCCATCCCGGCGACCTCGCGAGCGCGCGCGTGCACGCCCTCGGCGATCGCCGTCAGTCCTTCAGGGCCGTGGTACACCGCGTACATCGACGCCATCACCGCGAGCAGCACCTGCGCGGTGCAGATGTTCGAGGTGGCCTTCTCGCGGCGGATGTGCTGCTCGCGCGTTTGCAGCGCCAGTCGGTAGGCACGATCGCCGTCGGCATCGACCGAGACACCGACGAGCCGGCCGGGAAGCGAGCGTTGGAGCCCATCCCGTACCGCCATGAACCCCGCGTGCGGCCCGCCAAACCCCATGGGTACGCCGAACCGCTGTGCCGAGCCGACGGCCACGTCGGCACCCATCGCCCCAGGGGTACGCAACAGGCAAAGGGCCAGCAGGTCGGTGGCCACCGCAACGAGGGCGCCCCGGTCATGCGCGGCGGAGGTGATGTCGCTCCAATCGACGAGCCGTCCGCTCGACCCTGGGTACTGGAGCAGTACGCCGAAGACATCACCCTCCGGCAGCCCATCGGCGGCGATGTCGGCGCGCACGACCCGCAAGCCCAACGGCTCGGCGCGGGTCTCGACCACGGCGATCGTCTGCGGGTGGCAGTCGCGATCGACGACGAACACCGCGCCATCGCTCGCCTTTGACGACCGTCGACACAGCGCCATCGCTTCCGCGGCGGCCGTCGCTTCGTCGAGCAGCGACGCGTTGGCCACATCGAGGCCGGTGAGGTCGGATACCACGGTCTGGAAGTTGAGCAACGCCTCCAGCCGGCCCTGCGAGATCTCCGGCTGATACGGCGTGTACGCCGTGTACCACGCCGGGTTCTCGAGAATGTTCCGCCGCAGCACCGGCGGCGTGATCGTGTCGTGGTAGCCGAGGCCGATCATCGACACCATCACCCGGTTCCGGCCGGCGAGCTCGCGCAGCTCGGAGAGCACCTCGGCCTCTGAGACCGGCTCGAGCTCGAGACCCTCGGTGATGCGAATGGCTTCGGGCACCGCGGCCGCCGCGAGGTCGGCGAGGGCGCCGAAGCCCAGCGTCGCGAGCATCTTGTCGACGTCGGAGTCCGATGGCCCGATGTGGCGGCGGGCAAACGAGTCCGGCGATGTGGGGTCCGTCAAGAGGTCTCTCCTGTTGGCTCCCGTCGCTGTCACCAGTGGTGCGGCTCCAGCGATGCCTCGTCCGTGTGGTCCTATGGCCTGAGAGTTTCCCGGGAGTCGGTTGCCCCTTCGGCGCACGTCGACGACCCTCGTCTCGGTGCTCTCCCACACGGTTTCGACAGCAGGGGCAGGCTAGCCGCCGACCGGCGCAAACGGTTCGATCGTCGTGCCTTGCGAGCGGGCGATCACCACGGCCGCGACGAGCACCGCGACGCCACCGATCGCCTGCGTCGCCGACACGCTCTCGCCGAGGAACAACGCGGCCATCACGACCGCC
>JBEEGD010000123.1:0-4005 GCA_041166685.1 Acidimicrobiaceae bacterium
CGCGTCGACGTTAGCCCCTGTCCGGGAGGGGGTAGTGGGCGGACTGTCGATTTCCGTAGGGGACGCTCGAGCGAGCGCATATCGACATCCGATACGCCGGATGCATCGGCCCACGAATGGCAGGGGCCAGTGCATGCACGGAGGCGAAGTTTCGGTGCATTGATCACGTTCAGGAGGCTCGTTGATGTCGAAGCGCCCGTTGGTGCTGCTTGCTGTGGCTGTCTCGCTCGCGACGCCGGTCGCTCATGGTCTCTCGACCGCCAAGGCCTCGCCTTCGGAAGATCCCGATCACCACCACCTGACGAACCGCCGCGAGCATCGACTGCATACCGACCCGCGGCGGGCCGACAGCGATGGCGACCGCCTGCGCGATGGGGCGGAGGTGCTTCGCTACCACACGAACCCACGGCGGCGAGACACCGATCGTGACGGCTTCGACGACCGTGCGGAGATCCGCGCCGGAGCGAATCCGCGGGATCGCTCCAGCCACCCGGCAGCCGGCAGAGCGACGCCGTCATGGGCCGAGCTTCGAGCGCCAGGCCTGTCGGCGTTCGCTGCTCCGGCGGGCTTGACACTGTCGGCGAGCGCAACGGCGGTGCCCGCTCTGCCTCAGGCCGGTTTCTCCGTCGATCCCGCGAGCCCGGTGACGGGCCAGGCGGTGACGTTCGATGGGACCTCTTCGACGTGCGACGCCGCGCCGTGTACGTACCAGTGGGCCGACGTCGGCGCGAGCGGCGGCGACAACTGGCCGCTCGGCAGTGGGGCGACGCTGACGTTCACGTTCCGGGTGGTGGGCACGAAGTACGTCCGGCTCACGGTCGTCGACGCGCTCGGGCGCTCCGCCAGCGACATGAAGCCCCTCTCCGTGCGAGCCGCGACGCCGACGCCGACCGCGACGCCGACGCCGACGCCGACGCCGACGGCGACCGCGACGCCGACCGAGACTCCAACCGCGACGCCGAGTGCGACTCCGACGCCCTCTCCGACCGCGACGCCGGACCCGATTCCGGACGGCCCGCCCGCGATCTGTGATCTCTCGGCGACCACATCGACGTTCGCGGCAGTGCTCTCGGTGGCAGCGCCCGGTCAGGTGCTCTGCCTGGCCTCAGGCAACTAGGGGACAGGGACCGGCACGGACAAGGCGATCACGGTCCGCGGGCGGGATGGGGCTTCCGCGTCGATCGACTTGAACTTCACGACCGGAGATCAGGGCTTCACGATCGACGGGATGACCATAGACGGCGGGCGGATCACGAACGGCGCCCGCGACATCACGATCCGCAACTCGGCGTTCACGAGCCACCTGACGATCAACGGCGTGATCAACTCGAACATCCTGCTCGATCACAACACGCACTTGAACATCAATGCGACGTCGGGCAGCCCGCCGGCTCGCGTCCACCTCGCCTACGATTGCGGCGAACAGCACTCGGGGGTGACGATCCGCAACTCGCTGTTCGCCTACGGCGACGCCGATGGCATCCAGACCGGCTGTGGCGTCAACATCATCGGCAACGAGTTCCGGGACATCGTCCAGAACGGTCCCAACCACACGGACAACATCCAGATGGTCGGCAGCACCGGCACCGTCATCCGTGGCAACTGGGTCCACACGACGACGGACGCGACGACGCAGGGCATCAGCGCATATGACGGCGTGACGCGCGCGGTGATCGAGGACAACGTCGTCGACATCCATCGCGCCTGGGGCATCGAGCTGTACTCCGACGACGGCTCGATCGTGCGCCACAACACGCTGCAGTACTACCCACCGGGGTGTTACGGCGGTGCGCCCTGCGGCTTGAACACGCTCAACCGCAAGGCTGTCGACGACGCGGGCCGCAACACCGTCGTCGTCGACAACGTCGCCACCGAGATCACGACGGCCAACGGCTCGACCGTCGCCGAGCGCCACGACAACCTCGTGCGCCAGAACGTCGGGTCGGGCGACCTGCAGGGCACCCCGGCGTTCGTCGGGGGCACCGGTTACGACGCCTTCCGCCTCGCCGCCGGATCAGCGGGCAAGAACGCCGCCTCTGACGGCCTCGACGTCGGGATTCGCTGACGCCTCGGAGCGGCTGCTACTCGACCTGCACCGAGGGGACGAAACGCCCCGCGCCGTTGGGCGCCGGGCCGCTCCTGACAAAGGGCGGATCCTGCGCGAGCGTCGCGACGCGGCTGCTCGCCGCGGACAGCAGATGGTCCAGGGTGAGCGCACCGGCCTCGACCGACAGCGCCAGGCCCCTGGTACCGAGCTCGCCGGCGATCTGGATCTGGTGATCGTCGACGTGCTCGCCGTGTGCGAGCCGGCGGGGGATGAGAACCGGCTGCTTGCCGACTTCGAACGCGGCCAGCGCCGTGCCCACGCCCGCGTGGGCGACCACGACGTCGGCCTCGCGCATCGCCTGCCTGAGGTCTCGCTCGGGGATGGCGTGGTGCCCGTCGACGCCCAGCTCGCTGACGTCGGTGTCGCCGGTCTGCCAGAGCACCTCGGCCTCCGGTGGGAGGATCTCGAGCAGGCGCCGCACAAGCCGTGAGAAGCCGTAATCCCGGAACGTCCCCAACGTGACCACGACCTTTGCCAGGCGGGGCGGGCGCTGCGCCGGCCCAGCGTCCGGCTCGAAGGAGTCGAAGACGGATCCGCGGTACTGCCACTTCGCATCGGCCCAGCGGGGGTACTGGGCGTACAGGAACACGCCGGGGATCCGGCTGATCACGCGCGCCGTGGCCGACGGCCCATCACTGCGCGCCGCGCTCTCGATGTAGTGGCAGGAGAGGCGCCGGGCCCGGGCGAGGGCGAAGAACGGCAGCGCCATCGCAGAGCCGGTGCTGACGACCGTGTCGATGTCGTGTGTGCGCAGGATGCGATCGGCGGCCGGGCCGTTGCGCAGCACGTTGGCGGGATCGCGCCCGCCGACGAAGCGCACGAAGTCGACCGCCTCGCCGTCGAGCAGCGAGCGGCTCTGCGGCGTGTCGAAGGTGGCCCAGCGGTAGGGGCCCTCGATGCCGGTCAGGCGGCGGTGCAAGCGGTGCAGCTGCTTGAGGTGACCGCCCGTCGAGGCGACGAGCAGGGTGGTCACACCCGCTCACCCCAGTGCGCGGCGACCAGCTCGCATGTGCTCTGGATGTTGCGCCGGCTCGAGGCGCCGAACACGATCGCCTCGACGTTCGGTTGGTCGCAGACCCACTCGATCGCCTCCTGCGCGGGGATCGCCCCGGAGGCGAAGACCGACATCGCGATCGCACGGAAGCGGTGCTCCCGCAGCACCCGGTCGTAGGCCTCGAGGCCGCCCGACATCCGGAAGCCGATCTTGTTGATGTTCGAGCACACGATCGGGTTGTCGATCCCGAGTTCTTCGAGCACGGGCACGAGCGCGGGGAGGTTCATGGTGATGAACCCGGGCTCGGCGTCGTACTGGCTGCGCACGTGCTCGGCGAAGACCCGGAACGCGTCCTTGAACCCGAGGCCGAGCAGGAGGTCCACGATCACGTTCTGGAGGAAGATGACCGGCGTGTGCAGGCCCTGGAACATCTTCATCTCGGCGTCGATGAGCAGTGTCGTGACGCCCTCGATGTCCTTCTTGGCCATCGAGGACCCGCCCCGGATGGCGGCGTCCAGCAGGCCCTCGTCCGGCAGGAAGCGCCGGACCGCCCCGAGCATCCCGTTCTCGGTGACGGCGTTCGCGTACTTGTGCGCGTACGGCATCCCCGGGAAGAAGGTGAAGTCGGCGTAGCGGTCCGGGTTCGCCCGGACGTGCTCGCAGACGGCGGAGATCCGGTCGTGCGTCGTGCACATGAACGTCCGGACGCCTTCGTCGTAGGCAGCGTCGAGCACGTCGATGATGGCGTCCGTCGACTGGAACCGCATCGCCTGCGCGCGCGCCTTCTCCTCGGACATGTGGTTGACGCCGAAGAACTGGTTGTCGCCGAAGAGCAATCGATCCATGGCTAGCCCCGTCCTCGGCGCCGAAACGCCAAACGCCGGTCGCGTCTCGGCTCCCCGGC
>JBEEGD010000124.1:0-23760 GCA_041166685.1 Acidimicrobiaceae bacterium
GTAGTGACGGATCTCGATGAGGTGCTTGCTGGGGTCGAACATGTAGACGGCTTGGCCGGGCCCTCGTGCACCAACCTCCTCGCCGGGCCCCTGCATGTTCCCCACGGAGTGGAACGAGTCGCCGTATTCGATGCCCGCGGCCTTCAGCCGGTCGAACGCGGCATCGAAGTCCACGCGGGGGAGCGCGAAGGCGAGGTGCTCGCCTCCTCCGGAACCCCACGGTGCCAGTTGCAGCGTGAACTCGGGGGTGACGCGGATGACCGTGAAAGGTTCTTGTTGGCCTTCGTGGGTGAGGCCGAGGATCCCGGTGTAGAAGCGGACGCTCTCGTCGATGTCGTTCACGGCGAGGATCAGGTGGTCGAGCTGCACGCGGATAGGTAACCACAGGGGCTCCGCCGGTTGTAGGGCACGAGGCGCTCAACGGCATCCCCGTCGAGGTCAGTCCCGCGTGAACCTAGGATCCTCGGCGGATGGCCGACAGCCCCCGCTTTACGCGGCTCGACGACGTGGAGTGGCAAGAAGTACGCCGCCAGCAACACGGTGAGCGGATCGTTTCCGTCCACGAGAAATGGATGGAGTTCTCCGAGCGCTACTTGTCGTTGTACGCCAAATGGGACCCAGGCATGATCGTGCAAGCCCACGGTCACAACAGCGATCACGTCGTGTTCGTGATCGAAGGATCGATGAAGTGCGGTGAGGTCGAATGCCCGCCCGGCACGCACATCGCTCTCGATCAGGGCGACACATTTGGTCCGTTCGTCGCCGGGCCCGAAGGCGTCGTGCTCTACGAGATCATGATGGGCGACCCCCGGTCGTTCCCGGGCGACCTCGACGCCTACGAACGCTTTCTCGCCGAGCGTGGAGTTGTGCAGTTACCCAACCCGCCGATCGAACTGCCGAACGGCCTCGAGGACACGCGGACCTGATGCCGCATCCCTTCCGTGACGTTGCCATCGTTGGCGTGTTCAACACGCAACAGGCGCGCTCGCTTGAAGGCCATGACTCGCTGTCGATCGCCGTCGAGGGCGCCCTGGGCGCGCTGGCCGATGCGGGGATCGGGATCGACGACGTCGACGGCGTGGCAGGACAGTTCGCAGCCGACATCGTGTTGGGTGCTCGGATGGGGCCGTGCTCGCGAAAGCTCTCCGGTCACGGGATACCGACGGTGCTCGAGGCGGCGTCGATGATCGCGTTTGGCGAGTGCGAGGTCGTCGTCATCGCTGCTGGTGGCGCGGCGATGTACACGGAGCGATCCGCGACGGCACCGTGGACGCGGCCGTCGAATGAGCTCGTGGTCGGCTACGGCTTGTTCACCGCCGCCGAGTTCGCGCTTATGGCCCGTCGTCACATGCTTCAGCACGGCACAACTCGCGAGCAGCTTGCCCTCGTCGCGGCCACCATCCGAAACAACGGTCACGTGAACCCCGAAGCCGTCTACTACGGCCGCGGGCCGTTCACGCCGGACGACATCCTCGAGTCGCGCATGGTCGCTGATCCTTTTCACCTGCTCGAGTGCTCGATGACTTCGGAAGGAGGCTGCGGGTTGGTGCTCGCCACGGCCGAGCGGGCGCGGGATGCCGCCACACGGCCTGTCTGGATCCTCGGTGGCGCCGGTGACACCTATGGACCCGCGTACGTCGTGCCTCCCGTATGGGATCTCCGTGGCCGAAACGACGACATCCCCGCGGGCTACGTCGGGCGGCGAGCAGCCCGCAAGTGCTTCGCGCTCGCCGGCCTCGCCCCGACCGATGTCGACGTCGCCGAGCTGTACGACCCCTTCTCGTTCGAGATCATCCGCCAGCTCGAAGCGTTTGAGTTCTGTGGGGAGGGCGACGGCGGTGCGTTCGTGGATGAGGGCCACATCGCCCCCGGCGGCGCACTTCCGGTGACGACGGATGGCGGCACGTTGTCGTACAGCCACGCCGGAATCAACGTGCAAATGTTGCAGCGCGTGATCCGTGGCGTGCAGCAGGTGCGCGGCACGTGCCCGACGACTCAGGTGCCGAACGCCGAGGTGGCGCTGTGCACGAACGGAGGGTCGGGCGCGTTGTTCACCGACGTGATGCTGCTCGGATCGGGGCGACCATGACCCTCCAACCGCAAACGCCAGGAATCCCGACTGGCGCGCACTCGGCCGCGGCCGAGCCGTACTGGGAGGGCTGCCGGCAAGGTGAGCTGCGGTACCAGCGGTGCGCCGAGTGCCGGTCGGTGAACATGAAGCCGGCCCGCTCCTGCGCCGCCTGTGGTGCGCCCGCGCTCACGTGGGAGCGCAGCGAGGGTCGGGGCCGGCTGTACAGCTGGACGGTCGTGTGGCGGCCGCAGCACCCGACGTTCCAGGTTCCCTACGCGCCCGCGATCATCGAGCTCGACGAACGGTTCTGGCTCATGAGCGCCATCGTCGGATGCGAGCCCGAAGATCTGCGCGCCGAGCTACCGGTGCTTGTCGAGTTCCACCCGGCTGGTGATGATGTCGTGCTTCCGTACTTCCGCCCCGCGTAGCTGCGCACCTTTCATCCCCGGTCACCGCGATGTCGGGCGCGCCGCCCAGAGCTCGGCCGGAGCGGCATTGATCTGCAGCGCGAGGTTCTGCAGCGCGCCCTCGAGGAGTTCCGGGCTCATGTGGGAGCGCCGTCCTTCCAACCAGTCTGCTCCCCGATAGGAGAAGTCGAACGCGGTGGACATCTTGCCGCCCAGCAATTCGAATGCCTTGTTCGGCTGCATGTCGAGTATCTCCGGCGGGAGCGCGCCGGGGAGCTGGAGAAACATGTGGGCGTTCACCAACCAGGTGTGCCCGCCTTGTTTGAGGATCTTCTTGTTCCAGGTGCCGCGGCTGAACGCCCAGAAACCGAGCCCCAGCCATTGCCCGCCGATGACGTGCACGTAGCGTTCCATGCCGTCGAACACTGGGAACCACACACCGAGGAGCTCGGGTGCCTCGTCCTGGTAAGTGAAGTCGCGCGCCGCCGCCCACTCACGCCACTGGGTGTCGGCGCGGACCTTCCGTCGAAACCCGTCGAGATCCACAATGGACAGGTTCATCGCAACACCGCCGCGATGGCAATAGCGGAAGGACGCCAGCGCGTTCGAAGGTGCCGCCGCCGATCTACAGACCGGTCGGGCGGGTGCCGATCACGCCGTCGGCTTCGAGTTGCGCGATTTCGTCGGCGGTCAGCCCCAGCTCGGTGAGAACTTCGTGGTTGTGCTGGCCGAGCGAGGGTGACGGCCGGCCCGTCCAGGTTGGCTCACGGTCGAGCAGGAACGGCAGCGACAAGAGCTCATGGTCACCGGTGATCTCGTGGTGCTCCATCTCGAACAAGCCCCGATGTCGGAGCTGTGGGTTGTGCACCACGTCACGCGGGGCGATCACCACTCCGGCGGGGATGCCCGCGGCAAGCAACTGCTCGGCCAACTCATCGGCGTCACGCGAGTTCGTGAACGCCGACAATTCGACATCGATCTCGTCGTGCGCAGATCGCTCGAGGGTCAACCCGGTGATCGAGCACAGCGCCTGATATTGCTCGCCGGTCACCACCGAGATCGCCAGCCAGCGGTCCTCGCCCGCGCATTGGTACACGCCTTGCGGCGCGGCGCCGTGTCCTCGGTTTCCTTCGCGGGTCAGAACGGTGCCGGTCGCCGACCACTCGATCACCTGCTCGGCGGCGGCATTGAGTGCGGCTTCGACCATGGTCGCCTCGACCATGCAGCCTTCGCCGGTACGGTCGCGTTCCTCGAGCGCAAGCATCGCCGCGATCACCGCGTGCATCCCCGCGAGCGGATCGCACGCGCCACGGACGAGCACCGGCGCGCTGTCGGGGAACCCGGTGACCCACGCCATCCCGGTGACGCTCTCCATCGTCTGCGCGAAACCCGTGTGGTCGCGCCATGGACCATCGAGCCCGAATGCAGGCATGCGCACCATCACGAGCTGGGGGTTGACCTCGTGCACGCGCTCCCAACCGAGCCCGAAGTGGTCCATCACTCGGGGGGTGTAGTTCTCGATCAGTAGGTCGGCGGTCCCGAGCAAGCGCTCGAACACCGATACGCCGTCGGCTCGGGTCAGGTCGAGTGTGATCCCGCGCTTGCCGCCGTTGGCGCCGTGGAACATCGGGCCCCACTCCCACCATTGATCCGTCGTCGGTGGCTTCACACCGGCGTAGCGGACGAGGTCCGGCCGGGTGATGGATTCCACCTTGGTCACCTCGGCACCGAGGCACGCGAGCGCGTGGCCCGCGGCCGGTCCTGCCCACCATGCCGTGCAGTCCACGACACGAACACCGTCGAGCGGCTTGCCACCCGGCTGACCGGTGCGCACGGAGGTGACCGTTCCGTCACTCGGGTGCGCACCAGATGCAATGCGGTAGGGCACGCGCGGCGCGACGAAGCCGTCGTGCTGCTCGAACACACCGCGCTCGACGAACTGCGGAAACGTGGTGACGGTCTCGCCGTTGAGCGTGGGCCCGGCGGGAATGCGGAACAGCGCGGCGTCCTGGAGCACTTCAGTGGTGGTGCGTTTGCACGTGTAGTCGTGGACGAGCGACAGAAACTTGTTGCGTTGTGCGAAGCGCACACCGGGCTGCGCGATCTTTGGTTGCTCCTCGAGCAGCTCCGGGTGCCCGATCATCACGCAGAAGTCGCTGAATTGCTGCGCACTGTTGGTCGTGAAGTTGGCATAGCCGTCCGTCGTCGGCTCGATGGACGGCACTTCGATCGAGCGGGTCGCCCACACCACCGGATTCCAACCGGACATCGAGGCGAAGATCGACGGCATCATCGCCATGGTCACCGCGACGCAATCGAGCAGCGCCACATCAACGTGCGTGCCCCGCTCGCGTCGCAAGGCGGCGATGGCCCCGACCGCGGCGTAGGTGCCCGCAACCCATTCACCGAGGCGGCCCCCCACCGCGGTCGGAGGACCATCTGGATACCCCCGCGAGCCCGTGGCGCCGGCCCACGCCTGGAGCGTGAACTCGGTCGCGGGTCGACCAACCCAGGGGCCGTCGCAACCGAACGGCGTGATCGTCACGACCACCAACAACGGGTTGCCGGACCAGAGGTCGTCGATGTCGATCGGTTCGTTCACCACGAGCACGTCTACGGGGCCGTCCTCAGTCGGGACGAAGCGCTTCGACTGGCTGAGCCATGTGAACAACGCGCCCGAGCGCCACTCTCGGAGCGGATCGCCCCCGGGCGGTTCGATCTTGGCGACGTCGGCACCCGCGTCCGCGAGGAGCTTGGTGCAGTACGCGCCTGCGATCTCGGTGGTGCGGTCGAGCACTCGTACCCCGTTGAGCACGGTGTCAGATTGTCACCTGGGGGGCCTACGGCAGGATCAAGTGCACGTCCCCGAACTCGTGCCACAGGTAACCCTCGGCCAGGGCGGCGTCGTAGGACTGCTCGATGAGCGCTCGTCCGGCGATCGCCTCGAGCATGTCGAGGTGCGAGGCCTCGGGCTCGTGCCAACCGGTGAGCAGCCCGTCGATGGCGCGAACGCCCCGTTCCGGCGTGATGACGGTCTCGGTCCAGCCTTCGCCCGGGTGTACGTGGCCGCGGTCGTCGGCGACCGTTTCGAGGGAACGAACGACGGTCGTACCGATGGCGATCACCCGGCCGCCGAAACGATGCGCGTCGTTCACGAGATGGGCGGTGTGCACCGGCACTCGGAAGTACTCCGCATACGGCGACTCGTGCGACTCGAGCGACGACACACCCGTGTGCAGGACGACCGGCGCGACTCCGACGCCCTTGGCGACAAGCCGCGTGATGACCTCGGGGGTGAACGGCCGACCGGCGCTCGGCATCTCTGCGCTCCCGGGTTCGTTGGCGTAGACGTTCTGGTACATCGAGATCGGCCAGCTACCGCGTACGTAGCCGTAGCGGATCGGTCGCCCGTGCACCGCCAGATAGGTGAGCAGCGGATCGAGCAATCGCAGCGACGCGACCCACAGCCTTCCGGTGGATGCGCCGTACGGCGCCAACAACTCGACCTCGCCGCTGGCCGGAAGCTTCACGATCCATCCCGCCTGCGCGTCGCGATACGGATGATCGCCCTCTCGCAGTTCGACGACCCACAGATCCGCGGGGAGTCGAGTCGACAGGTGAACGCCGAGTTGCTCACCGTGCGGACCGATGCCGTCGAGGGCGGCGGCGAGCGTCCCTGAGGTGTTCACGACGACGAGATCGCCGGCATCGAGGAAGCGGGGGAGCTCATTGAAGTTGGCGTGCACGACGCGTGCCTCGGCCTTGTAGCCCACCATCAACCGAACAGCATCACGCGTGATGCCCCGCGCTTCGGGGGGTACGGATGCTTCGAGGTCGGGCGGAAGACGGAATTGCAGCCGGCGACTCGTGGGTTGCGCCAGCTCGATGGTGGTCACGACGCGACCGCTCTCACGAGCGCTTGCGCGTGATACCGGCCGCTCGGCAACTCGCCCTCGAGCAGCTCGACGAGCCCGGGCACGGCGACCTCGGGCGGTGGCCGATCGGAGATGTCCTCGCCGGGAAAGGCCTCCTGGTGCATCTGCGTGCGCATGTCGCCAGGGTCGACGCGGTACACGCGCAGGCTCGGATGTTCGGCGCCGAGCACCGCGGTCAGTTGCTCGAGCGCCGCCTTCGACGAGCCGTAGCCGCCCCACCCCTCGTACGCCTCGACGGCCGCGTCGGACGTGATGTCGATGATGCGTCCGTCGGAGCGCAACAGGGGGAGCGCCGCTTGCACCATCGCGAGGGGGGCGAACGTGTTGACCTCGAAGACCCGGCGCAGCTCGGCGAGTGAGTAGTCGGCCAGCCTCGGTTGCGGGCTCGGGCCGAGGTGACTCGCGTTGTTGATGAGGGCATCGAGGCCACCGAGCTCCTCGGCCTGATGGACGAGCGCCCGGCGGTGGACAGGGTCGGCGATGTCGCCCGCGATGGCGGCCACGGTCGTCAGGGGAGCGAGCTCCTGCTCGACCTCGTGGAGCGCATCGGACCCTCGGCCATCGAGGACGAGGGCCCAGTCTCGGGTGGCAAGTTCTCGGGCGAGGGCGAGACCCAGGCCTCGGGATGCTCCGGTGATGATGGCCACCTTCATGGGTACCACCCCTCTCGAGTCGTTTGAGACAGTAAAGCAAGCTAATACTGTCTTTATTCCGCTCAGGGGTCAAGCACCTTCTGGGCCGCCGTGACCGATTCGGCAACCGCCGCCGACGCGGCGTCGGCCCCGCCGAACAAGCCCCGTCGGTCGAATGCACCGGCGCGGAGCCGCGACTTCACCGCGGCGTAGGTGGCCTGCGGTAGCGCCGCGAGCTCGCGAGCCTTCTCGATCGCTCGACTGACGACGTGGTCGTCGTCGACGACTTCGTCGAAGATGTCGTATTGGACGGCCGTGTGGGCGTCGAACAGCTCGGTACCGAACACGAGACGGCGCACGATTGGCGGCGTGAGCTCACGCTGCACGACCGCCATCGCGGCGGACGGAAAGGGGATGCCCACCTTCACCTCCGTCAGCCCGAACTGACCGGACGTACCGACAATTCGGTGGTCTGCGCACAGCGCAACGATCAGTCCGCCGGCCACGGCGTGCCCGTTCACCGCGGCGACCACCGGTCGCGGGAACTGGTAGACGCCAGCGAACAGGATGCTGATGGCTCGAGCGAGGCTCGCCTGCTCGTCCGCGGACAGGGCGGGCACAACCCGTAGGTCGGCCCCACTCGAGAAGAACCGGCCGGTTCCGGTGATCACGAGGGCATCGGGCGGCGCTGCCATGAGCTCCTCGATGACCTCGACGCCGGCGTTCAGCAGCGATGGGTCCAACGCGTTTGCGGGCGGCCTGTCGATCCGCAGGATGGTCACCCCGTCCTCGGTCGTGACATGGATCAACGGTGCGCTCACCGCCGACGTTTTAGTGTTGCCGTGCCCATGGCACCTCCCGATCTTGCCGGTCTGTGCGACGACCTCGCCGCCGAACACGCCGATCTCGACGCGCTCGTGGCACCGCTCGACGCCGCGCAGTGGGATCTCATGACGCCCGCCGAACGCTGGGCCATTCGCGATCAGATTCACCATCTCGCATGGTTCGACCGCAATGGGGTGCTCGCCATCGAGGATCCAGATGCGTTCACCGCATCGATGGCGGAGATGATCGGTGACTTCGACGGCTTCGAGGACCGCCTCAGCGCGGAAGCCAGGGACATGTCGCCCGACGACCTGCTCGCGTGGTGGCGCGAAGAGCGGCAACGGATCGTCCGCGTGATGAGGACCGTCGATCCATCGCTGCGGGTGCCGTGGTACGGGCCGCCGATGGCGCTCTCGTCGTTCGCGACGGCTCGCTTGATGGAAACGTGGGCGCACGGACAAGACGTCGCCGACGCGTTGGGTGCGCAGCGCACTCCGACCATTCGGCTTCGGCACATCGCGCACATCGGCGTGCGGACGCGCGGGTTCGCGTATGCGCTGCGCGACATGCTGTTGCCGGAGGGCGAGGTGCGGGTGGAGCTCGAGGCTCCCGACGGCGCAACCTGGGAGTGGGGCCCTGCGAGCGCCGCGGACCGGGTGACCGGACCAGCCGTCGACTTCTGTCTCGTGGTCACCCAGCGCCGTCATCGCGCGGACACCGCGATCAAGGCCGAGGGTCCCCTCGCAGAAGAGTGGCTCTCGATCGCACAGGCCTTCGCGGGCTCGCCAGGTGCCGGCCGGCAGCCTGGCCAATTCTCAAAGGGGGAGCAGTGGGCGTAGCCGAACGGTTCGACCTGACGGACAAGGTGGCCGTCGTGACCGGCGGAAGTCGCGGGCTCGGGCGTTCGATGGTCATCGCGTTTGCCGAAGCCGGCGCCGACGTCGTGATCGCCAGCCGCAAGCTCGACAACTGTGAGGCGCTGGCCAAGGAGGTGGAGGCGAGTACCGGTCGCACCGCACTCCCGGTCGCGGTCCACGTCGGGCATTGGGCCGAATGCGACCAGCTGGTCGACACCGTGTACGACCGGTTCGGACGGATCGATGTGTTCGTGAACAACGCCGGAATGTCGCCGCTCTACAAGGACCTCGTGTCGGTCTCCGAGGAGTTGTTCGACAAGACGGTCGGTGTGAACTTGAAGGGACCATTCCGGCTCGGGTCTCTGGTCGGTGCGCGGATGTACGAGGCCGGATCCGGTTCGATCATCAACGTGAGCACCATCGGATCGCTGCTCGCGAGCGTGGGCGAGTTGCCGTACGCGTGCGCGAAGGCGGGACTGAACGCGTTCACCGTCGGGTTGGCGGAAGCGCTGGCGCCCAAGGTGCGGGTCAACTGCATCCTGCCTGGAGCGTTCGCCACCGACATCACGGAGCCGTGGACCGACGAGATGAAGAGCGGACGCATGGTTCCACTGAAGCGTCTCGGCGACCCCGACGAGATCGTCGGCGCCGCGCTGTACCTCGCCAGTGACGCCTCCAGCTACACCACGGGTGCGCTCATCCGTGTCGACGGTGGCATGACGAGGAAGGTGTGATGGCTGACGCGAACGCGGGTATCTCGCTCGCCGTGTACGCCCACATCGCGACCGTCACGATCGACCGGCCGCCGGTGAACGCGGTCGATCGCGACGCGCACGTCGCGATTCGGCAGGCGTTCGACTCGTTGAACGACAACCAGGACGTGCGGGTGGCGATCTTCACCGCGGTCGGTGATCGAGCCTTCATGGCCGGCGCCGACCTGCGCACGATCAACAAACCGCCCGAGAACGTGCAACCCACCGCCATCACTGACCCCGCTCGGTACGCCCGAGACGCCTTCTGGTCCATCACGGACTGCGCCGTTCCGGTCATCGGGGCCATCAACGGGCCGGCGCTCGGGGCCGGCCTCGCCTACGCCGCGTGTTGCGACATCTTGATCGCGTCCGAGAACGCGACGTTCGGCACGACGGAGATCAACGTCGGACTGCTCGGGGCGAGCTCTCACCTGTCGACGCTGGTCGGGCGGCACAAGGCGCGAGAGATGTTCTTCACCGGCGAGACGATCAGCGCGGCAGAGCTCTACCGGCTCGGCGCGCTGCGGGCGGTGGTCGCTCGGGACGACCTGATGCCGACGGCGATGGAACTCGCACGCTCACTCGCGGCCAAGAGTCCGATCGCCCTGCGCCTCGCGAAAGAGTCGATGAACCGGGTCGAGGACCTTCCGTTGAAGGAGGGCTACCGCACCGAGCAGGACTACACCGCCCGGCTGCTGCGGTTCGAAGACGCCAAAGAAGCGAACGCGGCGTTCCTCGAAAAGCGCGACCCCGAATGGAAGTGGAAGTAGCTACTTCACGAAGTCGCTGATGAGGCCTGCGAGCTCTACGGGCTTGTCGCCTTGGATGCTGTGGCCGGCGCCTTCGACGTGTTCGATGCGTGCCTCGGGTTGACGGCGCACGAACTCGGCCTCGTCCTCGTCGTCGACCACCGACTGCGGGAGCATGCCGCGCAGCAGCATCACCGGCATCTTCAACCCCGAGACGACGTCCCAGAGATCGCCGATGCGATCGAGGAAGGTGCCGCCGTCAGCCGATTGGTCGTCCGCGCGGAACCGGGCGTAACGCCACACCCAACTGCCGTCCTCGCGCTGCAGGGCATTGTGGAGGATGCCGCGCCGCAGTGAGGCCTCGCTCCGCGTCGGGTTGAACTCGATCGTGCGAGCGAGAATCTCGTTGAAGTCCGGAAAGCTCTCGGGCCCGTCGATGAAGGCGCGGATCACGGAGCTCTTCTCGCCGTCCACGCCCGGTGTGATGTCGACGAGCACCATGCGGCGCACCAGCTCGGGCGCGACCTTCGCCAACGCGAGCGTCGTCATGCCGCCGAGCGACATACCGATCACGGCGCTGGCGTTCGGGGCCAGCGCGCGAACTGCGACGGCGACGTCTTCCGCGTTCGACTGCAGGTCGAGCGAGCCGACCCGGCCGCCGTCGGAGTGCCCATGACCGGGAAGGTCGATGCACACGAGTGGCCTACCGAGCGCGAGCGCGACCGTGTCCCACGTGTGT
This sequence comes from Acidimicrobiaceae bacterium, assembly GCA_041166685.1. Taxonomy (GTDB): domain Bacteria; phylum Actinomycetota; class Acidimicrobiia; order Acidimicrobiales; family JACDCH01; genus DASUCS01. The sequence continues at coordinate 10,968 of JBEEGD010000124.1, forward strand.
GCGTTCTGCGCGCCGCCGTGCAGGAACACGAGCTCGGCGTCGTCGGTGCCCCACACCAACGCGCTCAGCTTCCGGCCCGGCTCGATCTCCACGAACTCGCGGCGCACCCTGGGCGGACCGTCGTAGGGGATGCCGTACTCCTCGGCATTCTCGCGGAACATCGAGAACTCGTCGTACGCGACCTGTTCCATCAGTTCTTGCGGACCTCCTCCAGAAACGACACGACCTCGTCGTTGAACAGATCGTTGCGGTCGCCGGCGACCATGTGCCCCGCGCCGGCGACGTCGACCAACCGAGCATGCGGCACGAGCTCGAGCAACTCCTGCGCTCCCTCCTCGCTCAACAAGTCGCTCATGCGGCCGCGCACGAGCAGGACGGGAATCGTCAAGTTCTTGGCGGCGATGCGCAATCGCGCCGGGTCGACGAGGGAGGAACGCGTCTCGTCCTGCGAGCCGAACCGTCCGCTGATGAAGCGCGGGTCCCAGTGCCAGGCCCATCGCCCGTCCGGTCGCTGCCGCAGGTTCTTGCGCAGCCCTGACAGATCGGTCGGACGCGGACGGTGCGGGTTGTACGCGCTGATGGCATCGGCGACCTCCTCGAGTGAACCGAAACCGTCCTCCATGTGTTCGGCCATGAACGCGCCGATGCGAAGCGCGCCCTCTACCTCGATGGTCGGAGCCACGTCGACGAGCACGAGCGCGCTGGCGATCGGCGGGCCTTCGGTCTCGCCGATCGCGGCCATCGATGCGATCCCACCGAGTGACGCGCCCACGAGCGCCGGCGGTTGCGGCATCCCGGACGCGAGGATCCGAATGTCCTCAGCGAACGCGTCCAGGGTGTAGTCGCCGTCGTCGGCCCATTCGCTCTCGCCGTGACCGCGCAAGTCGACGCTGTATGCCCGCCAGCCGCGCTCGCCCAACACCTTGAGCGTGGTGCCCCACGCATGCCGAGTCTGGCCTCCGCCGTGGAAGAGCAGGACGGGCGGCGCCGCGGGGTCGCCCTCGACGTCGGCGGCCAACCTGATGCCGTCCCGGCCCTCGAGGGTGATCGTTGCCATCCGCCGATTCTTCCCTGGATCGCGTGGGGTGCAAGGATTTGGAGCGAACCAGTCCGATCCGCAAGCCAGGGGGGACCCGAATGCGGGCAGCAGTCCTGACCGAGTACAACACACCGCTCGTCATCGAAGACATCGAAGATCCGCCGCTCGGGCCTCGAGATGTGCGAGTGCAGATCGACGCCAGCGGCGTCTGTCACTCCGACCTCACCGTCCAAAAGGGCGGAGTCCCGATGCCGGTTCCCATCATCCTGGGGCACGAGGGCGCCGGTACGGTGCTCGAAGTCGGCAAGGAAGTCACGCGAGTGGCGGTGGGCGATCAGGTCATCGCGTCGTTCATCCCCGCATGTGGCATCTGCTTCCACTGCCTTCGGGACGAGTCGAACCTGTGCGAGAAGTCCAACGAGATGATGATCGCGGCGCGTGGCAAGCGCGCTGACGGATCGATGGCCTTCGGCATGACCGGTCTCGGCACGTTCTCCGACTACATGACGACCGACGAGGCCTCGCTCGTGAAGGTCGAGACCGACTTGCCGGCCGAGCAACTCGCGCTCATCGGCTGTGGTGTGACGACTGGTGTCGGCGCCGCACTGTTCACCGCCCAGATCAAGCCGGGATCGACCGTGGCCGTCATCGGCTGCGGCGGCGTCGGCCAGTCGGTCATCCAGGGCGCTCGCATCGCCGGCGCATCGCGCATCTTCGCCATCGACCCCGTCGAGATGAAGCGCAAGACCGCGGAGCAGCAGGGCGCCACGGATCTCATCGATCCCGCTCAGGGCAATCCGGTCGACCAGGTGCAGGCGCTCACCGGTGGTCGTGGAGCCGACTATGCATTCGAGGTCATCGGCCTTCCCGACACGATCGTCCAGGCCTACAACACGGCTCGCCGGGGCGGCACCGTCGTGATCGTGGGCATGCCTCGCTTCGACGACGTGGTCACCTTCTCGGCGATGCAGCTGTTCTATGACGAGAAGAAGACCCTCGGGTGCCTGTACGGCTCCGCCCAGGTGCGCCGCGACTTCCCCAAGCTCGTCAGCCTGGTCGAGACCGGCCGCCTCGACATCGGGTCGATGGTGTCCCGCCGCATCAAGCTCGACGAGATCAACGATGCGTTCCGGGCCATGGAAGCCGGCGAGGTCATCCGCTCCGTCATCGTCTAGCTCCTCTGCCGAAATCCCACTCAGACGTACACACATCTGTGTATGTCTGAGTGGGATTTGCTCGATCTGACGGTGTGTCAGGTCGGCTCATAGAATCGCCGGCATGAGAGGCATCCTCAGCGCGGGCGCGTACTTGCCGCACTACCGGCTCGATCGCACGACGATCGCGCCGGTCGCCGGCTCAGGCGGCGGCAGAGGGACGCGCACGGTCGCGTCCTACGACGAAGACACGACGACGCTGGGGTTCGAAGCGGCCCGGCTCGCGTTGCGGTCGGCGCCCAGCGCGCCTGCGCCCGACGCGCTGTGGTTTTCCACCGTCACCCCGGCGTACGTCGACAAGACCAACGCCACCACGATCCATGCCGCGCTGCGCCTCGACGACGACGTCGCCGCGTTCGACTTCGGCGGATCGCAACGATCGGCGTCGGGTGCGCTGCGCACTGCGCTCGCCGGCGCGGGGACGACGCTCGTCGTCGCGGCCGACATTCGCACCGGACTTCCGGGCTCCGGCGACGAAGCCACCGGAGGCGATGCTGGCTCGGCGCTGCTCATCGGCGACGGTGACGGTGTCATCGCGGAGTACCTGGGCGGCGCGTCGGCGACTGAAGAGTTCGTCGACCGCTGGCGCTCGCCCGGAGCAGAGCGGTCGAAGCTGTGGGAGGAGCGCTTCGGCGAGACGCGCTACCTGCCCCTCGGCGAGCGCGCCTTCCTGGCCGCGTTGAAGTCGGCCGAACTCAGCCCGGAGCAGGTCGATTCGCTCATCGTGACGAGCCTGCACGCTCGCGCTGCGAACGCGATCGCGAACCGGCTGGGCGTTCCCACCGAGAACCTCGTCGACAACCGTGCCGCGGCCATCGGCAACACGGGAGCTGCGCATCCCGGTCTGCTGTTGACGGCGGCACTCGAAGCCGCCGCCCCCGGCAAGGTGATCGCTCTCGTCGTACTGGCCGACGGGGCTGACGTGCTGCTGTTCCGCACGACCGAAGCCATCAGCTCGCATCGACCGACGCGCACCATCGATGATCAAGTCGCCGGTGGCGGGCCGGTTGCCTACGGCAAGTTCTTGTCGTGGCGCAAGATGCTCACGGTCGAGCCGCCGCGGCGTCCCGAACCCAACCGCCCGTCCTCGTCGGCCGCCGGGCGCGCGCTCGATTGGAAGTACGGCTTCGTCGGGCAGGCCGACCCCGAGACGGGCGCGCCGCAGATGCCGCCGCTGCCGAGCGGCTCCGACGCGATCCCCATGGCCGACGTGCCGGGCACGATCGTCACCTACACCGTGGACCATCTCGTGTACTCGGAGAGCCCGCCGGTCATCTTCGCCATCGTGGACTTCGACGGTGGGGGTCGCCTCCCGATCGAGCTCACTGATGTCGCCGAAACCGACGTCGCCGCCGGCGTGCGGGTCGAGATGACCTTCCGCAAGTTGTTCACGAGCGACGACATCCACAATTACTTCTGGAAAGCCAGGCTGCTCAAGGAGGCTTCGTAGATGGGTTCACATGGCATTCGCGATCGCGTCGCGATCATCAGCGTCGGGTGCACGAAATTCGGCGAGCACTGGGACCTCAGCGCCGATGATCTGATGGTGCAGGCCGTGAACGAGACGCTGGAGCCCGTCGGACTCACGAAGCAGGACATCGACGCGTACTGGCTCGGCACCGCGCAGCGCAGCTGCGGCATCACGCTCGCCAAGCCGCTCGAGCTCATCGGCAAGCCCGTGAGCCGCGTCGAGAACTTCTGTGCAACGGGCTCGGAAGCGCTGCGACAAGCGTCGTATGCCGTCGCGTCCGGCGCGTACGACATCGCGATGGCGGTCGGCGTCGAGAAGGTGAAGGACGCCGGCTACCAGGGCCTGCCAGCCACGCAACCGCCGAACGACGGCACGGTCCGCAACCTCACCGCCGCCGCGATGTACAGCATGATCGCTCCGGCGTACTCGAAGAAGTACGGCGTCGGCGAGGCCGAGTTGCGCGACGCGCTCTCGCACATCGCAACGAAGAACCATTACAACGGCGCTCGCAATCCACGGGCGCAGTTCAAGCGCGAGGTGAGCAAGGAGCAGGTCGAAAAGGCCCCGAAGATGGCGGGCACACTTGGTGTGTTCGACTGTGCCGGAGTTGCCGATGGCAGCGCCGCCGCGATCGTCGTTCGGGCTGAGGACGCATCGAAGTACACGGACAAGCCGCTCTACATCAAGGCGTTGTCGCTCGTGGCCGGCAACGGGAGCGGTCTGCAAGATCCGAACTACGACTACACGACGTTCCCTGAAGTCGTCGACAGCTGCGAGGACGCGTACGCGCAGGCGGGCATCACCGACCCTCGCGGTCAGCTCGCCATGGCCGAGGTGCACGACTGCTTCACGCCGACCGAGATGGTGCTCATGGAAGACCTCGGCTTCGCGGAGCGGGGGACCGCGTGGAAAGAGATCCTCGCCGGCACGTACGATCTCGGCGGCGAGCTGCCCATCAATCCCGATGGCGGCTTGAAGAGCTTCGGACATCCGGTCGGCGCGTCTGGGCTGCGCATGACGTTCGAGTGCTGGCTGCAGCTACGCGGCGAGGCGCCCGAGCAGCGCCGGCTCGGCAACGACCGCAATCTCGCCCTCACTCACAACCTCGGCGGCTATCCGGGTGAGATGGTGTCCTTCGTGTCGATCCTCGGCACCGAGCTCGGCTGAGCGGACGCCTATGCGGGTTGGCGAGATCGCGAACGAGGGCGCCGCGCACTACGGCAAGCCGCTCGACGGCATTCGCGTGCTCGCGGCCGAACAGATGGCGGCGCTGCCGTTTGCGACCCAGCTCCTTGCCAGGCTCGGCGCGGATGTCGTCAAGGTCGAGCCCCCATCGGGCGAGTCCGGCCGCGGCTCGCATCCGTCGATGCTCGATCCGCACGACCGAATCGTCGGCGCGACGTTTCTCCGCAACAACCTCGGCAAGCGCAGCATCGCCATCGACTTGAAGTCGGACGCCGGACGCGAGCTGTTCCTCGACCTCGTGCCGCGCTTCGATGTCGTCGCCGAGAACTTCAAGGCGGGCACGATGGAGCGGCTCGGCCTCGGGTACGACGTGGTCGCCGCCCGTCATCCCGGCGCGATCTACGTGTCGGTGTCGGGCTTCGGCGCGGGCGGGTCGCCCTACTCGTCGTGGCCCGCGTATGCGGCGATCGTCGAAGCGATGTCGGGCATCTACGAGTTCCTCAACCCACCCGATCAACCACCGCGGGCCAACCCTGTCGGCGCGCTGGGCGACATCAGCGCGGCGCTGTTCGCCACGATCGGGGTGATGGCGGCGTTGCGCCACCGTGATGCCACGGGGGAAGGCCAGCAGGTCGACATCGCCATGTTCGACGCGGCGGTCGCGATGACCGACATCGTGATGAACCTTGCGTCGCTGGGCCAGCCCGTGCAGCCGTTCCCCAAGCACTTCATCCTCGACACGTTCCGAGCCGCCGACGGCTGGTTCGTGATGCAACTCGTGCGTGAGCACCAGTTCGGCCCGCTCGCCGACGTCATCGGTTGTCCTGAGTGGAAGGACGACGCTCGCCTGGCAACGAGGGCAGGATGGGGCGAGCACCTCGAGGACGTCATTCGTCCGGGTGTCGAGGCCTGGAGCAGCACGCGCAGCATGGTGGAGGCATCGAAGGAGCTCACCGCCGCCGGTGTCGCCGCAGGACCGTGCTTCCACTCATCCGACGTGATCACCGACCCGCACCTCGAGCGGCGGCACATGGTGGTGGCGATGGAACGGGTGGACGGCGGCGAGCAGCCCGTGCTCATTCCGGGAAATCCCGTGAAGCTGTCGAAGATGGCCGAAGGCCCGGAGACCCGCGTGCCGTGGACCGGTGAGCACACGCGTGACGTGCTGACTGCCGAGCTCGGGCTCAGCGAGACGGAACTGGACACGCTCGAAGAGAAGGGAGTGATCGCATGAACTTCGACTTCTCCCCCGAGCAGATCGACTTCGCCGCGGAGGTCGAGCGCTTTCTCGACGAGCACGACGACCCTGAGGTTTTCGACGTCACCCGAGAGAACATGGCCCAGATCGTGGACACGCCGAAGCGTCGCGAGTTCATGGCCACGCTCGGCGAGAAGGGCTGGCTCGGCATCACGTGGCCGAAGGACTGGGGCGGGCAGGAGGGTGACGGCGTCTACGAGTACCTGCTGAACGACGCGCTCGCGGGCCGCGGCGGGCCGCAGATCGGCAAGGGCGTCGGCATCATCGGCAAGACGATCCTGGCGCACGGCAGCGAGAAGATGAAGAAGGAGTTCCTGCCGAAGATCCTGCGCAACGAGGTCGAGTTCGCGGTCGGCTACAGCGAGCCCGACGCCGGCTCCGACGCCGCGTCGATGAAGCTGAAGGCCACCAAGGACGGCGATGGCTGGCGGCTCAACGGCCAGAAGACGTGGACCACCTCCGCCCACTTCGCGGAGTGGTACTGGGTGGGCGCTCGCACCGATCCCGACGCGCCGAAGCACCACGGCATCACGCTGTTCCTCGTGCCGCTCGACCACCCCGGCATCACGATCAACGGCATCTGGACGATGGGCGACGAGCGCACGAACGACGTCTTCTTCGACGATGTCTTCGTGCACGACGATTACGTGGTCGGCGAGCTCAACCGTGGCTTCCAGTACATCTCCGAGGCGCTCGACCTCGAACGGTTCACGATGTTCACCTTCTCGCCGATCGAGCAGCGCCTCGACGTCCTGTGCGACTTCGTGCGGACCGCCACCCGCGACGACACGCCATTGAAGGACGACCCCGTCATCCGGCAGCGCATCGCCCATCTCGTGACCGAAGGCGAAGTTGCGCGAGTGCTGGGGTTGCGAGTGGTGGCCGAGTCGATGAAGGGGGGCGCGCCTCCGACGACCGAATCATCGGAGTACAAGCTCTTCGCGACGGAGCTGTCCAAACGCCTCGCCAACGCGTCGATGGACATCGGTGCGCCGGGCACGCAGCTCCGGGTGAAGACGAAGGAAGCGCCGATGGAGGGCCGTTCCGAGTCGACGTACCGCTACACGGTGATCGACACGATCGGCGGCGGCGCGAGCGAGATTCAGAAGAACATCATCGCCCGCCGCAAGCTCGGCCTCCCGAAGAACTTCTAGATGACCGGGATGCTCGACGGGATCACGGTGCTCGACCTCGCGTCGGTCGGCCCGGCGGCGCGGGCGTCGCGTTGGTTGGCGGACTACGGCGCTTCAGTCGTCAAGGTCGGCCCCAAGGATCCCGCGCTGCAGATCGAGCCGCCGTTCCACGCGTACAGCGCGCACCGGGGCATGACTCGCGCCGACTTCGACATGAAAGACCCGGACGACGTCGCCGCCTTCCTCGACCTTGCGGCCGACGCGGACGTGGTCATCGAGAGTTTCCGCCCGGGCGTCGTCGATCGGCTCGGCATCGGCTACGACGACGTGCAGCGCCGAAACCCGGGCATCGTGTATTGCTCGACGTCCGGCTACGGCCAGGAGGGTCCCAAGGCCCAGTGGGCTGGTCACGACCTCAACTACCTCGCGGTCTCCGGCTTTCTCGCCACGACCCAGCCGCGGGCAGACGGTGGGCCGCCGATTCCGGGCGCGACCGTTGCCGACAGCGCCGGAGGCGGCATGCACGCCGTGATCGCCATCCTCGCCGCGCTCGTCCGACGGTCTGGCACCGGTGAGGGCGCGTACCTCGACGTGTCCGTGGCCGACGGCGTTCTCGCGCTCATGGCGCTGCACCTGGACGAGTACCTCGCAACTGGCGCCACGCCGCACAACGTCCTGACCGGCCGGTACGCGTGTTACGACACGTACCAAGCGGCCGACGGCGGCTGGCTCGCGGTGGCCGCCATCGAGGCCCGGTTCTGGTCGAACCTCTGCCGCCTGCTCGGGCTCGATCGTTGGAGCACGCATCAGACCGACGATGTCGTACAGGACGAGATCCGCACGGATTTCCGTGCGGTCTTCGCGACGAAGCCGCGCGACGAGTGGACCGCCTTGCTGGCGGCCGCCGACACGTGTGTCTCGCCCGTCCTCGAGGTCGCTGAGGTGGAGGTCGTGCTCGTCGACGCGACGCATTCCGAGCACGGCGCGTTCAAGCAACTGGCCCCGACGCTGGCGGGGACGGTCCTATGACGTCGACCCTCCCCGACGATGTGAGCAAGCTGATCGATGAGGTGCAGTACGAGGAGGCGGGGGAGTTCCCTGTCGAGCGGGGCTACATCTGGACGACGTGTTCGTCGGTCGAGAACGGCAACCCGTTGTTCTGGGACGACAACGCTGCGGCCGAACTCACGAACGGGCCGATCGCGCCCCCGACGATGTTGTCGGTGTGGTTCCGGCCGCATCGGTGGAAGCCGGGACGCACCGCCGAGGCCGTCCCGCTGCAGGTGCACTTCGACATGAAGGAACGCCTCGACTTGCCCGAGGCGATCATCTCCGAGAACACGATGACGTTCTACGAGCCCGTGCGGATCGGCGACGTGATCACGTCCTGCCAGAGGTTGCGATCGGTGAGCGAGCCGAAGACGACCAAGCTCGGCACGGGACGCTTCTGGGTGATCGACGTCGAGTACAGAAATCAAGATGGCGCGTTGGTCGGCGTCGAGTCGTACACCGCCTTCGGCTACCGGAAGGAGACCACGTGACCGTGATCCTGACCGTCGACGACGTGCGTGAGGGTCAAGCACTCGAGCCGCTCAGGCACGACGTGACCGCAACCACGGTCGTGCTGGGCGCACTGGCCAGCAGGGACTGGCGGCCGATGCATCACGATCACGACTTCGCGGTGAATCGCAACGGCACTCGCGACATTTTCCTGAACACGCCCAACCAGGCCGCGTGGTTCGAGCGTTACTTGACCGACTGGACCGGCCCAAGAGGTCGGCTCGGACAGATGACCTTCCGAATGAAGGGGTCCGTGTTCCCCGGCGATGCGATGCAGCTGGACGGGGTCGTGACGGGCGTTGTGGTGGACGATGTTGGTTGCGCGTGGGCCTCGGTCGATGTGACGCTCAGCGTTGGCACTGATGTCTGCACGACGTGCGCGGCGCGCATTGCGATCCCGACCTCAGACGACGACAACCCATGGGCGCGCCACGGCGACGCCTGGAGGCCGTAATGGATCTCGAGTTCACCGACGAGCAGCATCTGCTGCGAGAAACCGTTCGCGGGGTGTGTGCGCGGCACGCCGGCCTCGACACCGTTCGCCAATTGGAAGACGATCCGATCGGCTATCCCGAGAAGCTCTGGGTGCAACTGGCCGAGTTGGGGCTGCTGTACACCGACTTGTCGATGGTCGACCTGGCGATCATCTACCAGGAATTCGGGCGGGCACTTGCACCCTCACCCGCGTTCGCCAGCGTGATCATGAGCGGGGCCGTGCTGGAAGCCGCAGGGCAGGACTCCCTGCGGGTCCGGGTCGAGGCCGGTGAAGTCATCGTGGTGCCGGCGTGGCTCGAGCCCGACCGGGGGTTCGGGCCGCTCGGCATCCAAGCTCGGCTCGAGGGCGGGCGGGTGTCGGGCGTGAAGCGACACGTGCCGTTTGCGGCGAGCGCCGACCAGTTGTTGGTTCTCGCCCGCAACGGCGACAACGTCAGCCTCGTGCTCGTCGACCCGAAGGCCGAAGGCGTGACGCTCACCCAGCAGCACACGATCGCGTCAGACGCGCAATATCGCGTGGACTTCGACAACGCTCCGGCCGAGGTCATCGCGGAGGATGGTTGGGCGATCTGGCACAACGCCATGCTCGACGGCATCATCCTGTTGGCGGCGCAGGCCGTGGGCGGTGCCCGCTACGCGCTCGACATCACCGTGCAGTACGCCAAGGATCGGTTCCAGTTCGACAAGCCCCTCGGCGCATTCCAAGCGATCGCGCATTACCTGTCCGACGCGGTGACCGCGCTCGATGGAGCCGAGCTGCTCGTGTGGGAGGCCGCGTGGGCCCGCTCCGAGGGTCGCTCGGTCGCCAAGCTCGCGCCAATGGCGAAGCTGTTCGCCTGTCAGACGTTCCGCGACATCACCGCAATGGCGCAGCAGGTGTTCGGTGGCGTCGGCTTCACCGTGGAGTACGACATCCAGCTGTACTTCCGCCGCGCCAAGCAACTGCAAGTGTCGTGGTGGGACGACCGGTATCTCGAAGAACTCGTGGCAACGGAGGTCCTTGGTTGACGTACAACCCGTTGGAAGCCGGCGGGGTCGCCGACTATCCGGTCAAGGTCGGCAGCATGCTGTTGACGCTGGTCGACCCGAACAAGGGCTTCGAGAGCGCGTACAACCGCTGGTACGAGCGCGATCACTACTACGGCGGCTGCCTCATCGGTCCGCATTGCCTCGCCGGAAGTCGATGGGTGGCGCCGCGGTCCATGAAGGACTTGCGCTGGCCGCAGCACGACGGCGTCGTCGCCACCCCGTGGGACGCCGGCTCGTATGTCGCGATCTACTTCGTGGAGGCGGGCCACCACGGCGACTTCTTCGGGTGGGGGAGCAAGCAGGTCAAGGCGCTGTATGGCGGGGGCCGCGGCTTCAACGAGCGAACGCACGTGCACACGATCCTCTACGACCATGTCGGTGCGGCGTACCGCGATCCTGATCCCGTTCCGGTCGAGCTCGCGCTCGACGCGGCCTACGACGGCCTCGTCGTGGCGTGGTTCGACGCAGCAGAGAACCGCGACGGACGCGATCTCTTCAACTCGGTGTCGAGCGGAGCGCTCGCCGAGATGCTGACGAGCTCACCGATCGAGATCGCGTCGACATGGGTGCCGACGCCCGGTCAGGAGCGTCCGCCTGGAACCCCGATGGATCTCGGGAGCGGGCCGGGCGGACCCGAGCGAGTCGTCCAGCTGTTCTTCGTGCGAGACGATGTCGTCGACGCGCTGCCGGTGATCCGCCAATACACCGACGCGGTCGAGGCAAACGGTTTGGCCATCACGCGACTGGTCGCGCCCTTCCACCGCACCCAAGTCGGCACCGACAAATACGTCGACGAGCTCTGGTAACTCCCAAATCCCACTCAGACATACACAGAATTGTGTATGTCTGAGTGGGATTTCGCTTCAGTCGCGGAACTCGGGGGTGCGTTTTTCGCGGCGGGCGCGGATGGCTTCTTCGAAGTTCTCGGTGGTGAGGCGCACGTAGAGCTGCGCGTGGCCTTCGTGATCCATGTGGGACGACAGGCTGCCGGCGTCGAGGCTCGACCACAGCAGCCGCTTCGTGCACTCGATACCGACGCGGCTGAAGCCGATGATCCGCTCGGCCAACTCGTAGCTCACCTCCAGCAGCTGATCCGCCGGCACGGTTCGCGACACCAACCCGATGCGCTCGGCCTCGGCGGCATCGACGTCGCGACCCGACAGCATGATGTCGAACGCCCGCGATGAACCGATGGCCCGCGGCAGCAGATAGCTCAACCCCAGCTCGCTGGCGGTGAGCCCGTTGTTGATGCCCGCGGCGCGGAAGTACGCGGCCTCGGACGCGATCCGGATATCCGTGGCCAAGCTCAAACACAAGCCGCCACCGATCGCCGCGCCGTTGATTGCACCGATCACGGGTTGGTGCATCCGGCGCAACGTGAGAATCACGTCGTCGAGCAGCTCCAACGCCCGACGGGCGATGCTCGTGACGGTGAGCCCGTCGACACGGGGCAGCGTCCCCGGGTCTTCGAGGTCGGCACCCGAGCAGAACCCGTGGCCGGCGCCTGTGATCACGACGACTCGGACGTCGTTGTCGTAGCTGATCTGCTCGAGTGTCTCCTTGAACGGGATCATCACGTCGAAGGCCATGGCGTTCATGCGCTCGGGTCGGTTGAGGGTCACCAGAGCGACGCCGGGGCGCGGCCGGTCGATGAGGACGAAGGACATGCCGGGATCCTAGATTCGGGGTCATGCCGACCCCCATGGACGAGTATCCCATCCATCAGGTGCCGCTGCCGATCGCGCAGCCCGCAACCAGCGATCGGAACTTCTACGACCGGTGCTACTTCAACGCTCACGATCGAACGGGCGAGACCTTCCTGATCACCGGTCTCGGCGTGTATCCGAATCTCGGCGTCATCGACGCCTACGCCACGGTCCTGCGGGGCTCGACGCAGCACACGGTGCGGACCTCGACCGCCCTTGGCGACGATCGCATGACACAAGCGGTCGGCCCGTACCGGATCGACGTCGTCCGGCCCCTCGAGGAGATCCGCATCGTCTGTGACGGCGACGACCATGGCGTGGGATTCGATCTCACGTGGCAGGGCTCGTTCCCGACCGTCCAGGAACCGGCGCACATATTGCGGCGTGACGGTCGCACCATGCTCGACGCCTCTCGCTTCGCTCAGGTCGGCACGTGGTCGGGCGAGCTGCGCGTCAACGGCGAGACGATCGCGGTCGACGACGACACCTGGGTCGGCAGCCGCGATCGCTCGTGGGGCATTCGGCCCGTGGGGGAGGCGGATCCTCCTGGCCGGGGCGCGGCCGAACCGGATCCCGACTGGGCACTGTGGTGGACGTACGTGCCGTTGCGCTTCGACGACTTCGGCCTCGTGCTCATCATGCAGGAGGATGCCGACGGTCGCCGCACCCTGAACGACGCCGTCCGTGTGTGGCCGGCGTCGAG
>JBEEGD010000125.1:0-4510 GCA_041166685.1 Acidimicrobiaceae bacterium
TGATCTGTCATCAGCTGTAGTGCTGAATCCGGTTCGCGCTAGTCCTGGACGCGTCCGGTTTACTTCGGCCAGCGCTGGTCGGCCGCACCAGTGAAGAGTAGGAACGGTCCGGCGCCGTGCACGAAGCCCGTAGCGGGGACGTTCTCCTTGGTGACGATCGGGCTGTCGAGGTAGATCTGCTGAGCCGGCGGGTTCTGCCCGGAGAGCATCATCGCGATCTCAGCGCACGCGACGTCACCGGTCAGCTCGAGGTCGTTGGCCATCGTCGCCGCAAACGGGTTGCTCGGCTGGCGGATCAGGTCGAGCGCTGCCGAGTCTCCGTTGAAGGACACGACGAACGCGTGCGCTCCGGACGTCGACTTGACCGCCTGCGCCGCTCCCTGCCCGATTCCATCGAAGTCGGTCCAGATCGCATCGATGTTGGGGTGAGCAGCCAGCACGCCCTTGACGACCTTGTTGCCGGACTCGGTCGGCGAGCTGACGTCAGCCGAGACAGTGCTGACGACCTTGATGTTCGGCCATTCCTTGAGGATGCCGACCAGCGCGTTGTCCCTCGCCCGCAGGCTTGCGGTCGCGGTCGAAACCACCATCGCGATAGTGCCCTTGCCGTGCAGGCGGTCGATCATGAACTGCGCCAGCCTCGCCGCGCTCTGGAACTCAAGACCGTTGATGCCGACGTTGTGAGCAGTCTCACCAGACCAGGCGGTGATGGTCGGGATCCGGGCCGCGTTTGCCGCCTTGATCTCGGAGTCGATCAGGAGCGGGTCGAGCGCGTCGTTGTAGATCGCCGCGACCTTCTGCTGGACGAAGTTCTGCATCGTGCTCTTCGACTTCGTCGGGTCGCCGCCCACGTCCACGGCCGTCACGTTGCCGCCGTTGGCCTTGACGCACTTCTTCAGGTCACTGTCGATCCGGGTGACCGGCTCGATGGGGGCGAGCTCCGCGATGCCCACCGTCTTGCCCTTGTAGACGCTGTAGTCGGCATTTCCGAGCCCGACATTGCTCAGCTGCGTCTGCAGCGCGGCCGGCGTGATCGAGGACCACGAGTAGCTCGCGGTCGGGGCCGACGTCGAGCTGGACGTCGCTGCCGTCGACACGGGCGGATTGGACGTGGTGGCGCTCGGCTTCGAGCTGGTGGAACACGCGGTCGTCACCACGGCTGCAAGCGCGACCACGCTGACGACCGGAGCGCTGAGGAGTAGCCGGGAATGGCGATCTTTCCGCCCCGGCCAGACCTTGATGCTGTTCATGAACGTCTCCTTAGGCACAGGTAGCGCAGGCACGTGCAGTTCACGCGGACGTAGCGGGGCCTAGGCCTCGTCGCGATGGTTGTTACCAACCGTTTGGTTGTTTGTTTCTACTGCCCTTGCCCCGAGGCGTCAAGCCATCTCGCCGAAATGAGACCGAGTTTTAGTCGGCATACTTCTCCGCGTTGCCCACCGACCGATTGGTTGGTAACGTCAGCCTCCTTCCCGGGCTACGGGGACAGCGGTAGGGAGCTCCGTATGGCTGAGCAAGCGATTGCGGTCGTCACCGGCGCAGGGCGAGAGCGTGGGATCGGCCGGGCGATCTGTCTGGCGTTGGCGCGAGACGGGCTCGGTGTCGTCGTCGTCGAGCGCTCCTCCGACGCCGAGTCACTCACGCCGGACGAGCGCGCGAGCGGATGGAAAGGCGCGGCCTCGGTCGCCGGGGAGATAGTGGCTGGCGGAGGCCAGGCATGGTCGACGGCCTGCGATGTCACCTCCCCCGACGAGGTGGCTGCGCTTGCCGCGTTCGCGGAGTCACTGGGTGCCGCCAGCGTGCTGGTCAACAACGCCGGCACGCCAGGTAAGGCGAGCACGTTTCGGATCCACGAGACCGACGCCGAGCTGTGGCAGCACACGTTCGATGTCAACGTGAGCGCCATCCACCGCATGGTGGCTGCCTTTGTGCCCCTCCTGAGCGGAGGCAGCGATCGCAACCGCTCGATCGTCAACCTGTCGTCGTTGGCTGCGATCCGCCCGCTCGCCTACTACGGCGCCTACTCCGCGAGCAAGACGGCCGTGAACTCCATGACTCAGCAACTGGCCCTCGAGTTGGCAAGATTCGGTATCCGGGTCAACGCCGTATCACCGGGCTCCACTGACACCGACATGATGGACGGCACCTTTCAGCGCGCCGCCGATCGGACTCAAGGCGAGACCGACGCCATCCGGGCGGTCACCCTCAAGCGGATTCCGCTGCGCCGGCTCGCGTCACCGGCCGAGCAGGCCGCCGTCGTCGCCTTCCTCGCCGGTCCGCTCGCGTCGTATGTCACAGGCCAGATCGTCCAGGTGGACGGCGGCCTCTCCCTGGTGTGAGCGCGGCAGGCCGTACAGGGAAACCCGGCGACAAGCGACGGAGGCCGCAGTGCCCAGGCCGAGCAGGTGGGACGAGATCGTGCGGGCAGCCGCCCACGTTTTCCAGGAGAAGGGGTACGACGGGGCGTCCCTGGAGGACATCGCCGAGCGCGTCGGCATCTGGAAGGGCAGTCTCTACCACTACATCACCTCGAAACAGGACCTCCTGCTCGCCGTGGTCGAGCCGATCGCGGACGAGCTCCTCGAGCAGACGAGGGCGTTGCAGGCCGATGCCACGCTGACGGCCCCCGACAAGCTGCGACGGGTGGCTGCCGTTCACAGCGCGATCATCGCCACCAACTTCAACTACGTGGCGGTGTACCTGCAAGAGGTCGCCGGCCGGAGGCGCTCAACCGACTGGGATCAGCGCGACCACGAGTACGTGCTGCTGATCGCCGACATCATCGTCGAGGGTGTCGAGGCTGGAGACTTCGCGCCGGATCTCGACCCGCACGTCGCGAGCCTGGCGTTTCTCGGGTCGCTCAACTGGATGACCCGCTGGTACCAGCCGCGTCGAGACTCGTCGGCACAAGAGGTCGCACGGACGATCACGAACGTGCTGTTGGCGGGAATGCTGTCCAGGTCGGCAGCGGCAGATCAGCCGGCCGCGGACGTGTCGCGAGAGCGCGCCTGACGCGTCCGCTCGGTGGCCCTGGCGAGCATCGCCGGATCTCCTCTGTCCTCGAGCAGCTCGACGAACTCGCCGTCCGGACCACGGACGTACATCGTCTTGTGCAGGCCCAGATCCTGTGGCGGACTGAGCACGGTCACGTTCGCCGCCACCAGCCGTTCATACATCGCGTCCACGTCGTTGACGGTGAATCCGACGTGGCTGACCCCGTGGTCTGCGGGAATGTGCCCGTCGGGCAAGGGAGAGCCGCTCGGTGAGCGGTAGTGCCAGAGCTCGACCCGGCTGTCACTTGCGTCCAGGAACACCACTCGACCGACGATGCCCGCCATCCCGACGACAGTCTCCAACCCCGGCTGCGACGCCACATCGAGGTCGAGCACGAGCTCCAGGCCGAGCAGGTCGACGTAAAAAGCGAGTGAGCGGTCCATGTCCAGGACGCTGACCCCGGTGTGGTTCACCCGGGTCGCCCGCGGCTCGGCCGACATCAGCCCGACACCAGACGAGCGGATTCGGCCCAGTACGGCGCACGAAGAACCTTGCGCTGGATCTTTCCCACCGGGCTCTTGGGCAAGGCCTCGGTCCGCAAGACGACCTCCGACGGCTTCTTGTACGAGCCGAGCCGGTCACCGCACAGCGCCTGGATGTCCGTGGCGGTGACGGCAGCACCTTCCTTCACGACACAGATGGCCAGCGGTGTCTCACCCCATCGTGGGTGAGGGATCCCGATGACTGCGACCTCGACGACATCCGGGTGGTCGAGGATCACGTTCTCCAGCTCCGCCGGCCAGATGTTGAACCCGCCGGAGATGATCATGTCGTCTTTTCGATCCAAGACGTAGACGTACCCGTTCTGATCGAACTTGCCGATGTCGCCGGTGAGAACCCATCCGTCCACCAGCCTCGAGGCAGTGAGCTCCTCGTCTTGCCAGAAACCCGGCATCTGCCCGTCGCACCGGATGGCGATCTCCCCTTCCATGCCGGTCGCGACAGGAAGGTTGTCGTCATCGCGGATCTCGAGATCGGCGAACGGCAGTGGCCGGCCCGCCGAACGCAGCGGCTCGGAACCTTCGAGATCAGAGAACCATTCTTGCGGGCCCATCATGCACACCGGCAGTGCTTCGGTCTGGCCGTAACCCTGGTACATGACCATGCCGAAGATGTCGCGAGCGAGCAGCGCGGTGGCGTCCGCCACGGGAGACCCCCCGAGCTGGATCACCTTCAGGTGCGACCAGTCGCGATCACGGGCGGACGGATGACGCACCAGCAGGTTGAGCATCGTCGGGACCATGAAGGCGTAGGCGATGCGCTCCTTCTCCATGGTCTCGAGGACTGCCTCCGGCTCGAACTCCTCGAGCAAGACGTTCCGGCCACCGGACAACCAGATCGGCGTATAGAGATAGCCCGAGCCGTGGCTGATCGGACCGAGATGCAAGCAGGAGTCGCCCAGCTGCACCGGTGGGAAGTTGTAGAACCAGTCGCGGCCGGCTGCGAGCCAGGAGCG
>JBEEGD010000126.1:0-13750 GCA_041166685.1 Acidimicrobiaceae bacterium
GGGGAGCACTCGATAGCGAGCGGCCCGGGCCCGAGCCTCCACGTTGGGGCCAGGCGGCACCTGCACGCGGCGCGCTTCGAAGCGCGCACCGAATCGAGTCGCGACGGCCGCAACCACCTCGGCTTCCGTCTGAGATTCGAGGCGCAGGCCGTGATCGACGTGGATCGCGGTGACCTCGCATCCCGCCGCGCAAGCAAGCACCATCAGTGCGAGCGAATCGGGACCGCCGGACACCGCGCACGTGACCGACGTTCGAGCAGGCGGGAAACGACAGCGCTCGAGGAGCTCAGCTGAAGAGATCGCCATGCCGCACGAGGTGCAACAGCTCGCGTACCGACCGCGTACCGAGCTTGCGGCTGATGCGCCGGAGACTCGAGTACACGTTCGAACGGCTCATCTTGAGGTTGGCTGCGGCTTCCATCACCGTCGGCGCCCGCCACACGGCTTCGAGCAACTCGCGCTGCTTGGTGGTGAGCTGGTCAAGGTTCGCAGCCGCCTGCTGGCCCGCGGACGGCAAGACCGGTCGCGGTGGTTCGGGTCCGCGCTCCAACCCGGACAGTCTCGGTCGCGGCGCGTCGTCCGGCGCGGTCGGTGACACGTTGCGCTCGATGCGGGCGAGCATCTCGAGCGCCTTCTCTTGCGCCTTGCGTCGCTGAGGGCCTTCGGGCGTCTCGAGCGCGTGCGTCACCGCCTCGCGGAGCGCGTCGAGATCGATCGGCTTGGTGAGAAACAACACCGCGCCCTCGATGCCGCCCTTCACGCGGTCCATCGGGGTTCCCAAGGCTGTCAGCAGGATCACGGGAATGTCGCTGAACGGCTTGCCCAGGTGGGTCTTCAGTTGATCGAGCACCGCCCAACCGTCGACGTCGGGCATCATCACGTCGAGCAGGATCAGGTCAGGTGGTGACTCTTGCACCGCGGCCAACGCCTCGGCTCCGTCACTGGCGGTGAGGATTCGATGGCCGTCACGCTCGAGGTTGATCTGGGCGAGCAAACGAATGTCGGGCTCGTCGTCGACGACCAGGATCGTGGCCATGGCGCGCGCTACACCGCGGTCGCGCGCTCGACCGAGACCCGGCTGATCCACAACTGCGGATCTCGGATCTCGGCAAGGCTCGGCAGCAGCTCGGGCCCGAGAAACGCTCGATTGAGCAACTCCGGCCCGCCTTGCGCTTCGACGGCGCCGATGAACTTCTCACCTTGCTCGTACTGATTGAGTTTCGCCTCGAAGCCGAGCAGTCGCTGCAGCATCTTGGCCATCGGGTTGCCCTGCTGGCGACGCTGACGCAACACCCGACTGAAACGCTCCGCGCTGGGGATGAGACCGGCACCGGCGCGATCCATCGTGACGTCGCCGTGCCCTTCGAGCAGGCTCATCATCCCGCCGATCTGTTGCAACAACTCACCTTGCTCAGGAGTGGCAAGCAAGGCGACGAGGCCACCGTCTTCCAACGGGCTGCGTCCCTCGCGTGAGCTGTCGATCACGCGACGCAGCGCCGCGAGGAACCGCTTGGTGTCAGGCTCGACACTGTCGAGGCTGCGCTCGACGAGCGACAAGAAGTGGGGCCGCAGCCACGGCACACCAGTGAACTGGGCGCGGTGCGTGACCTCGTGCAACGCGAGCCACAACCGGAACTCGCGCGGCGGGAACGCGAAGCGCTTCTCCAAGGCGATCACGTTGGGGCCGACGTAGTACACGATGTCTTGGTCGTCGGGATCCTCGTCCTCGACGATGAGCAGGTCGTATTGACCGAGCACGCGCGTGCTCATCCACCCGAGCAGCAGTCCGAGTTCCGCGCCGGTGGCGCGCCGGGCGACGGGAGCGAGCTTGCTGTCGCCCACCCGCTCGCCGATCTTGTCGGTGAGAGGACGCAGCAGCCGCGAGAACGACGCGATGTTGGCGCGCACCCAGCCGGCGCGATCAGTGACGCGAGCTCGGGCCGGTCCGGACAACGAACGCAGCCCGGTGGCTTGGTACACGAGCTCTTCGGCTTCAGCCGTCAGCTCCTCGAAATCGGGCAGCAGTGAGGCGTAGTGATACGACTCGGCGAACGGCTCGCGGCCGCTGACCCGCACTGCGATGCGCTCCGCGAGACTCCAGTCGACAGGCTCGCTCACGAAGACGAAGCTACCGCTTGGGGTACTTGATCGATTGCACTCGCAGGAGGTAGCCGACGATGACTGCGGCCACGACCACCAGCGAGAGCACGAAGAACACGAGTCCGATCCAGAAGTGCCAGATGACGGCCGCGGTCATGGCGGGCGATCGTAGCTTCAGGCGTTCCCTGTCTTGCCAGTGCCGGGCTTGCCGGTCTCTTCGGCGAGTGCGTCGAAGATGCGCCGCTTCAAGGATTCGGGCACCTTCTCGGTGCACTTGCGGGCGATCACGATCCGCAGCTCGGCTTCGAAGTCGAACGCCTCGTAGCACGGAGGACAGTCGTCGAGATGGTGCTGGATGGTGATGCGACGTTCCACGGTGAGCTCACCGTCGATATATCCGTACAACTCGTGGAGTGCGTCGTCGCAGTTGCCGTCAGCCATCGATCACCGTCATGCCACTAGGCCGCGCTCTACGGCAAACTCCCACAACTTCTTCTGCAGCCCTTTTCTTCCCCGGTGCAACCTGCTCATCACCGTGCCAATCGGGAT
Source organism: Acidimicrobiaceae bacterium (assembly GCA_041166685.1). GTDB lineage: Bacteria > Actinomycetota > Acidimicrobiia > Acidimicrobiales > JACDCH01 > DASUCS01. The sequence goes on from JBEEGD010000126.1 coordinate 2,650, forward strand.
ATCGAGGATGTCAGCGATCTCCTTGTAGCTGAAACCCTCGACGTCGGCCAGCAAAACGGCCATGCGGAACTGCTCGGGGAGGTCCTCGAGGGCCCGCTTGACCTCGTCGTCGGTGTAGATGTCAAGCAGCTCGTCCTCGGCGCTGCGCCCGGCGGCGGCGGCCTCGAGCCCCCCGAGCCGCCGGTAGAGGTAGAGGTCTTCCACCTCGGCGAGGTCGGACTCGTCGGGCCGGCGCTTCTTGGCCCGGTAGGTGTTGATGAAGGTGTTGGTGAGGATGCGGTACAGCCAGGCTTTGAGGTTGGTGCCCTCCTCGAAGCCACCGAACCCGCGGAAGGCCTTGAGGTACGTCTCCTGCACCAGATCTTCGGCATCGGCCGGATTTCGGGTCATGCGCATCGCCGCGGCGTACAGCGAGTCCATGAAGGGCGTCGCCTGGTCGGCGAAGGTCGCCTGATCGGCCATTGGCGGCACCCTATCCCCGAGGTGTGACAACTTCGAAGGCGGGTATGGTCCCGCCGTGGCTGAATTCCTGACAGACATCAAGACCCTCCGCGAACGCGCTCGTCAAAAGATCGAGGAAGGTCCGATCACGTCGTCCTACGGCGCCGACCGAGACCGCGTGATCGAGGTGCTCAACGAGGCCCTGGCCACCGAGATCGTGTGTGTTTTGCGCTACAAGCGCCATTACTTCACTGCCCGCGGCATCCACGCCCAGGCGGTGGCCGCCGAGTTCCTCCAGCACGCGACCGAGGAACAAGGGCACGCCGACCAGATCGCGCTGCGCATCACGCAACTGCAGGGTGACCCGAACTTCAACCCCGACGGGCTGACGTCACGCAGTCATGCGCAGTACGACGACAGCCACAAGCTCACCGAGATGATCAAGGAAGACTTGGTGGCCGAGCGCATCGCCATCGAGTCCTACAGCGAGATCATCCGGTGGCTGGGCGACAACGACGTGACCACCCGCCGCCTGATGGAAGACATCCTCGCGGTCGAGGAGGAGCACGCCGACGACCTCCTCAACCTCCTCCAGGAGTTCAACGACTGACCGTTCTCCCCTTCACAGGGACACAGAAGTGTGTTCCTCCGAAGGGGAAAAGCGATTCAGGCGCCGCCGGCGGTCATGATCTGGGTGGTGATCGAGTCGATCGAGCCGGCCAGCGCCGACAGATCGGCGTGGGCCTCGAGCAACGACTGACGTAGCCCGGGCCACATTCCCTGGAACTCCTTGGCCTTCGGCCCATCCCAGTAACAGGGCTGCGAGAGGTCGTCGCCTCCGGTCAGCAGTTGCTGGATCGAGTCGATGAACCCACTGTCGAGCACGGTGCGGAACTGCAGGATCCGTTCTTTGGCGACCGGATCGGCGAGGACACGCATTCCCATCTGAGAACCACCCTTCCCTCGAACGTTTCATGCACTTTCATGCATTTTCGGTTCTGGGTCAAGGGGGACCCACCCGGATTACTCGATGGGCAAGCGCAGCATGAGGTCGGCTTTGGCCTCCTCGAAGTCCTCGAGCGAGATCGTCCCGGCCTCGAGGCGCCGGGTGATGGCCTCCACCTGCTGCATCAGCTCGGCCGCCGTGAGGGCGCCTTCGCCTTCTGGCAGGGCGATATCGGGCTCGGTCTCGTCGCCGTTTTCGGTGGCCTTCTCCTGGCGCTTCTCGCGCTTGGCGGCTTGCTTGGCCTTCTTGGCGCGGTCGCGCTGGAGCTTGTCAAACGTCGTTCGCTGCGCACCCATGGGGTCCTACCTTAGAAACTCCGACCCCAAAAGGGCGAGACGACGATCAGATACCCACCTCCACCAGCCCCGACGACCCCACGTATGGTTCCCCTCATGAGGATCCCGATCGATGTCGAGGACCTCACACCGGAGTGGTTCAGCGCCGTGCTGGGCACCGAGGTGACGTCGGTCGACGTCGTCGAGTCCCATTCGGGCACCACCGGCCGCGCCAAGGTGCAGCTCGTGTCCGACGGCTCGCTGCCCGACACGCTCTTCTGCAAGCTCGCCCCGTTCGATACCAAGCAGCGCGCCTTTCTGAACTTCACCGGCATCGGCGTGATGGAAGCGCGGTTCTACGAGTCCCTGGGCGACGAGGTGCCGGTGCGGTTGCCGCGCTGCTGGCATGCGTCAACCGACGGGGACGCCTATGTGATGGTGCTCGAGGACCTCAACGCGTCGGGGTGCACGTACGACTCCGACCCACGATCGACGATCGAGGAGCTCGCGCACCTGCACGCGGAGTTCTGGGAGAGCCCTCGTTTTGCGGACGACCTGTCGTGGGTGCCGGAACGCGCCGGCTTCGGCAAAGGCGGCGGCAAGAGTCCAGATGCCGCCGCGGCCGCCGGCCACTTCATCCACATTGCGCTGGATCAGTTCGCGCACGAGATGCCGCCGGTCTTCCGCGCGGTCGGTGAGCTCTACGCGACTCGCACGGCGGAGATCCTCGATCTGTGGGATGAGGGCGAACGCACGCTGATCCACGGCGACCCACACCGCGGCAACCTGTTCAGCGACAACGGTCGAACCGGGTTCTACGACTGGGCCATGTTCAGCCGCTCGCCGGGTATGCGCGACGTCGCGTATCACCTCACCAACTCGCTGCCCACCGACGAGCGCCGCGCGAGCGAGGGCCAACTGCTGTCGCACTACCGCCACACGCTGGCGACGCACGGCATCACGCTGGATCCGGCCCATGCCGCGCAGCAGTACCGCCTCTTCACCGTGTTCTCCTGGGTCTCGTTCACCTCGACCGCGGCGGTCGGCAGCCGCTGGCAACCATCCGAGAAGGCCATCGAGGCGATGGAGCGCGCCACCCGCGCCGTCGAGGACTGCGACTCGATCGGCCTGCTGCAAGAGTTGCTGGCATGAAGGTCCACGTGATGACGGGGGCGACGCGCCTGCCCGAGTTCCAAACGTTCTCTCGTCGCAGCGCCGACGCGGGCTTCGCCGGCCTCGTCATCACCGAGAGTGGACGCACCGCGTATCTCGCCTGCACGGCCGCCGCGCTCTCCGGCGCGGATCTCGACATCGCCACCGGCGTGGCCGTCGCGTTTCCTCGCAGCCCGATGGTGACCGCGTCGGTGGCGTGGGAGCTGGCTGACGCGACGGGCGGACGCTTTCGGCTGGGGATCGGGCCCCAAGTCCGCGCCCACGTCGAGCGCCGGTACTCGTCGGAGTTCGATCCGCCGGGCCCGCGCATGCGCGAGTACGTCCTTGCGTTGCGCGCGATCTTTCGAGCCTTCCGCGGCGAGGAGCCGCTGGCCTTCGACGGTGAGTACTACAAGCACTCGCTGCTGCCTGCCATGTGGTCGCCGGGCAAACTCAAGGTCCCCGATCCGCCCATCGACGTCGCCGCGGTGAACCCGTGGATGTTGCGCATGACGGGTGAGCAGGCGGACGGCGTGCACGTACATCCGCTCAACACGCCGACCTATTACCGCGACACGTTGCTGCCGAACCTCGCGGCCTCGGGACGCGATCTCTCGTCCTTTGCGGTGTACGTGCCGCTGTTCACCGCCGTCGGCGACACCGACGAGGAGCAAGCGCGCTGGCGCGAGACCAGCCGACAGATGGTGTCGTTCTACGGTTCCACGCCCAACTACGCGTTCATCTTCGATCAGCTCGGCTTCGAAGGCACCACCGACAAGTTGCGCGCGGCGCAGAAGGCCGGCGACATGGCCGGCATGGCCGCGGTGATCTCTGATGACCTGCTCGCGCACTTCACGGTCGAAGGCACGTGGGACGAGTTGCCGCAACGCATCGCCGACCGCTGCAAACCGCTCACCGTGCACGACGTGCAACCCGTCCTCTACCTCGCGGGCATGAGCGCGCAAGTAGGCGACGACACGTTCGAACGCTTCGGCGAAGTCGCTCGTCGCACCGCCGCGCTCTAGGGTCGCGAGCGATGGAGATCTGGGGCGAAATCACCGCGTCGCGACTCGAGCTGGCCGACTACTTGGACACGCTCGACGACAAGGCCTGGGAGACCCAGAGCCTCTGTGAGAAGTGGACGGTTCGCCAGCTCGCGGGCCATCTGATCATGCCGCTCACGACGCCGATTCCGAGAATCATGCTGTCGATGGTCGGAACCGGCTTCAACTTCGACAAGGCCAACGACAAGCTGTCGCGCAAGCTCGCGGCGCAGAAGTCCCCGCAAGAGCTCATCGCCACGCTGCGCGCCAACGCCGACAGCAAGTTCAAGCCCCCGGGCTCGGGACCCGAGGCACCGCTCAGCGACGTCGCCATCCACTCGTCTGACATCCGCCGTCCGCTCGGCGCGCCGCCGGTGATTCCCGGCAACCGCGCCGAAGCCATCCTCGACTTCCTGACGAAAGCCGGCCGCGGCTTCGTCGCCAAAGGGCGGATCGCCGGATTGCGCTTCGAGGCGACCGATCTCGACTGGAACAGCGGAAACGACGGTCAAGTCGTGCGCGGTCCGGCCGAGGCCCTGATCCTCGCGATCTCCGGGCGCAACGTCGCGCTCGATGACCTCGAAGGCGAGGGTGTCACTACCTTGCGTTCACGAAGCTGAGCAAGCCGTTGGCGATGCCTACCGCGATTCGCTGACGGAAGCCTGCGTCCTCGAACAGCGCCGCGTCGGCGGCATTGCGCATGTTGCCGGTCTCGATGAACACCTTGGGCACGGTCGAGAGGTTGAGGCCGCCGAGGTCGTCGCGGGCGTCGAGTCCCTCGCGTCCGATGTAGGTCGAGTACGGCATGTCCGTGCCGGATCGGTACGCGTCGCGCACGTCGAGCGCGAGCTGCTTGCTCGGCTCGATGATGCCGTCGTTGTGACCGGCGACGAGCAACGGCCTGATCAGATGGAAGCCGCGACCGTCGGGTGGTCCTCCATCGGCGTGAATCGAGACGGCTGCGACAGCGTGAGCGTTGTTGCCGATGGCAGCTCGCTCGTTGATGCACGGTCCGAACGGAGTCGACGGATCGCGGGTGAGCACCACGGTCACGCCCTGGTCGCGCAGGAGTGCCGCGACACGATTGGCCACGTCGGTGTTGTACTCGGCTTCGCTGAAGCCGTTGTTGGTCGCGGTGCCGGTGGTGTCGCAGGCCTTGCGGCCGTTGCCGATGTCGACTTGCCGGTTGATCTCCGCGGTGTGCCGGGAGTTGCCTTCGTTGTGTCCGGGGTCGATCACGATCACTTTGCCGGCGCGCGCGGGTGCAGGCGCGGGAGGCGCGACCGAGGTCGAGGTGGTTGTCGTCGCGGTTGTGCTGGTGGTGGTCGACGTCGAGCTCGTCGTCGTCGACGGTGCAGAGATGGTGGAGGTCGCGGCTCGTTGACCTCCACCCCCGCAAGCGACGGCGAGCAATGCCGTCGTGAGGCACAGTCTTTTGATCACGTGTCCGGGCCGATCTGCAATTCGTAGCCGGCGGCGATCGCGGCCACGTTGGCGGCCGGCGTGATCACCATGGCGATCCCAGCCTCGGGCCGTTCAAACTCGGCCTCGTAGCCGAGGTGGTCCGACCACGATCGTAAGCGGTCGGGCGCGACCAACATCGCCGCGTCATCGACCTGAACGAACGCCCCGACCGGGACCTCGCGCCACGGCATCGTGTGCAGCCGCTTACGGCGGCCATCGAGTCGGTCGGTGTGCAGCCGTGCGTCGATCGCGTCCGCGCGCGTCTGCGCGACGGCGGCGCAGTAGCGCCGGTAGTCAGCGCGCCGGCACAGTGCGCACGGCCGGTGGCCAGCGGCAAAGGCGACCGCCTCGTCATAGAAGAACAGCGCGGTCCACCGCCCCGGCTCCCACTTCGGCGCGACCCAGCCCTTGTACTCGAGCGCACAGGTGATCCAGCGCTTGCCGTTCCATGGGCGCACGACGTCGGTGCCCCGATGCACACACCCGCGATTTCCCAGCCAGCGACCGCGCAACGGAGAGACCACGATCTCTCCGTACGGCGTCACCCGATTCTGGTGGGGCATCGCGCCGACCTCCGCGGCTCGGATTCTCTAGGCTCACGCACAGTTCACCCCGAAGGCGGAGGTCACCATGGCATTCATACAGATCATCGAGTTCAAGACGAAGAACATTGACGAGTTCAACAAGGCGCTCGACGAGTTTCTCGCGGCAACCGAAGGCGTCCGCTCAACGACAAGAGGGCTGCAGACCAAAGATCGTGACAACGAGAACACGTATCTGCAGATCGTCGAGTTTCCCTCGTACGAGAAGGCGATGGACAACTCCAACCGTCCCGAGACAGCCGAGTTCGCCGCCAAGCTGGCGAAGCTGACCGACGGGCCGCCAACGTTCCGCAACCTCGACGTTCTCCGCGACGAGATCTGAGTTGCCGCAGGCCGCTCACCCGTTCGACATCGTCGCGGGAACGTGGCGCGGTGAAGGCGAGGGCTCATACCCGACGATCGCCGACTTCGCCTACCACGAAGAGTTGGTGATCACGCCAGTACCGGGCAAGCCGCTGGCTCGATGGGCCAGCACGACCCGCGATGCGACCACCGGCGAACCTCGACACGCGGAAGCGGGGTTCCTGCGATCGACTCCCGCGGGCATCGAGTTCGTCGTGGCGCACGGCTTCGGCGTCGTCGAGGTGGCGACCGGGGCGCTTCGCGACGGCGCGCTCACCCTGTCGACCAATGCGTTGCAGGGCACTCCGACCGCGAAGGCGGTCGCACACGTCGACCGCGCCTACGAACTCGACGGCGACACGCTGCGCTACACGATGAGCATGGCCGCCGTCGGCGTCGAGCTCACACACCACCTGTCAGCCACGCTGCGCCGTTCGCCGTGAACGACCCGGCACGAAGCCGGCGATGAAGCGCTCCATCGCGTCGTTGCAGCCTTTGCGGTCCCCGGTGGCGAGGAGGTCGAGCAACAACCCACGTGTCACGGCGAGCCCAAGACGAGCATTCGCCCGCGCTTCGCGCTTGGACAAACCTTGGCGCTGTCCCATCTCGGTGATCGGATCGAGCCACGAATCGACGATGCCGTCGAGTAGCTGCGTCGTGTGCGCGCGGCCTTGGAGCGCTTGTCCGTAGATCTCGAAGAACAACCGCTCGTGGGGCCACAGCGCCGGGTCGGAGAGCTTGGCCCACATCCGCCGCAACTGATCCCGCGGCGACAGGGTCGCGTCGCCTTGGAGCTCCGTCATCTGCACGAGCTGTTGTCGTTCCATCTCGTTGATGAGCTCGACGAGCAGACCCTCCTTGGAACCGAAGTGGTAGATGAGCATGCGGTGACTCGTACCCAGGGCCGTGGCCATCCGCCGCAGGCTCACGTTGCTGATGCCGTTGGCTGCCACGAAGCCGAGGGCGGATTCCAGCAGCGCCGCCTTGACATCGGTCATCTCGGCTTGCTCCGTCATGTACCACATGGTACATGTACCAGTCGGTACAGATCGGAGACAACTGTGGGCATGAAGCACATCGACGAGAAGGCGTGGTCGGCGGCCGACCCCGACACGATCTACAACCTGCTGAGCGAAGGCGCGACGTGGCCGACGTGGTCGCGCATCGGCTCCTTCGAGCTCGAGCAACCCGGCGAAGGTGGGGGCGAAGGTCTCAATGCCATCCGGGTCTTCCGCACCGGCCGCACCGCCAGCCGTGAACGACTTGTCGAGCTCGTTCCCGGCCGTCGGCTCAGCTACGTGCTGCTGTCAGGTCTTCCGTTGCGCGACTACCGCGCCGACGTCGACCTCACCCCGTCCGAGGGTGGCACGACGATCCGCTGGCACTCGACGTTCGCCCCGAAACGACCGGGTACGGGGTGGTTGTACCGCTGGGCGCTCGGAAAGTTCATCCGCGGGTGCGTGCGCGGGCTCGCACAACACGCCGCCACGGTCAAGACCGCGGCGTAGCCCGCTGCCCTACACGGGGGCATGATCGGGCGCATGGCCTTCCGCACGATCATCGAGCCGTTCCGGATCCACTCGGTGGAGCCGTTGAAGATGACCACCGTCGATTCGCGCCGCGCGGCGCTGCGCGACGCGGGCTTCAACCTCTTCAGCCTGCACTCGGACGACGTGCTGATCGATCTGCTGACCGACTCCGGCACCGGCGCCATGTCGCGCGACCAGTGGGCCGGGATACAACGCGGCGACGAGAGCTACGCCGGTTCGCCCTCATGGTTCCGCTTCCTCGAGAGCGTGCAGGATCTCTTTCCCTTCACCTACGTGATCCCCACCCATCAAGGACGGGCGGCCGAGAAGATCCTCTTCAGCGTCATCGCCGGTCACGGCAAGGTCGTCCCGAACAACACGCACTTCGACACCACACGGGCCAACGTCGAAGCCACCGGCGCGGAGGCGGTCGACTTCGTGATCACTGAGGGTCTCGACCCCGCGGCGTTGCATCCATTCAAGGGCAACATGGACCTCGAACGACTCGAAGCTCTGCTGCGCGCCCGCGCCGCGGACGTGCCGGTCGTGTTCGTGACCGTCACCAACAACTCGGGTGGCGGTCAACCGGTGTCGCTCGAGAACCTGCGCGGCGTTCGAGCGGCGTGCGACCGTCACGGCGTGCCGCTGTTCCTTGACGCCTGCCGCTTCGCCGAGAACGCGTGGTTCATCAAAGAGCGCGAACCGGGACACGCCGATCGCGGCGTGCGCGACATCGTGCACGAGATGGCATCGCTGGCCGACGGCATGACGATGAGCGCGAAGAAGGACGGGCTGGCCAACATCGGCGGATGGCTGGCGATGAACGACGATGATGTCGCCGAGCGCTGTCGCAACCTGCTCATCCTCACCGAGGGGTTTCCCACGTACGGCGGCTTGGCCGGTCGCGACCTCGAAGCGATCGCGCAAGGCCTGCGCGAGGTCGTCGATCACGACTACTTGCGGTATCGAATCCGCTCGACCGGCTACCTCGGCGACGCGCTGATCGCGGCCGGTGTACCGCTCGTGCGGCCGATCGGCGGGCACGCGGTCTACATCGACGCCCGGGCGCTGCTCCCGCACGTGCCGCCGTTGCAGTACCCAGGGCAAGCGCTCGCGGTCGCGTTGTACGAGTCCGGCGGCATCCGGGCCTGTGAGATCGGCACCGTCATGTTCGGCCTGCACCCCGACGGGACAGAACAACCGGCCAACCTCGACCTCGTGCGGTTGGCCATCCCTCGCCGCACCTACACGCAGAGCCACATCGACTACGTGATCGAGGTCTGCCTGGAGGTCGCGGGTCGCGCCGCCGAACTACCCGGGTACCGCATCGTCGAGCAACCGCAGACGCTGCGTCACTTCACTGCCCGCTTCGAGCCCATCTAGTGCTTCGGCGCGTGTACCCAGTCGATGAGGTCGGGTGGCGCCAGTGAACGCGCGCGCGCCTCGTACCGGGCGACATCGTCGTCGTTGAGAAGGGATCGCCACTGCCCGCTCGACCCTTCGTTGAAGAAGCGGGCGGAGTCGTTCCAGAAACCGTCGACCGACACCTGCGGCGCGAGCTGTTCGGCGCGGTCGCGCATACGGTCGAACGTCGCGGCGGTCACCAACCGCGGCCACTTCTCTTCGGGTACCTGGATGTTCAGGATCGACGCCAGCCGACGCATCTCACGCTCGAGGTCAGCCTTCAGATCGGCGTAGTGGAACAGCGCCACGTTGTCGTCATCCCGGTGCTCCCAGAAAGTGCTGAGGTGATGCAGCGCCGCCTTGAGGCCGCTGAACCCTTCGCTCTGCCGTCCGTCGTGATCGACCCAGTGCCAGAACCGCTCGATCAGCTCCGACGACGGGTCGGGGAGTGCATCGGGGATCAGCTCGGCAATGTCGTCCATACCGACGGCCTCCACTCGGGCGTTGAGGACCACTTCGAGGTTCATGTTGCGGAAGTGGTTGTCCCAGGACAGCCCGGCATCGCGGAGATCGCGCCCGACCGAGATGTAGGTGACGCGCTCGTCGTGCGGGAGGCCGTCGAACGGCGTGTGCGTCTTGATGAACCGCCGATGCGTCTGCGCGTCGAGCGCAGCACGCACGTTGTCGATCGTGTCGGTCTGCACGTCCATCCACGGCGAAAGCTTCGTGAGCGGTCCAGATAACTCGGGATCTTGGAACACCAGCAGCGCGCAGATCATCTGCATCCACGTGGTGCCACACTTCGACGGCGTCGAGATGACGATGTCGCCATCGCGGAACTCGAACCCTTCCCACCGTTGGCTGTCGGCCAGCAACGACCGATACCGGCGCAGTGTGTCGCCCATCGCTCAGAGACTACGAGTCCAAGGACGACGGCATCGATCCGAGCACCGTGGTCCGAGCTGGGCGGCGTTCAACTCATCGCTGCTCGGGTGGCTCGTACGGCATCCCTCGGGCGTCGGCATAGAGGATGGCGTTGAGCGTTTGCTCGTCGATGCGGTCCCACGTCGTGAAGTCCATCGCTTGCGACGCGTCGGCACCGGCCGACGCCGTGGTGTTGAGCCCGAACGGAACGTTGGGTCGGATGGCCGTGTAGATATTCGTGTCCGGGAGCTCGTCGAGCCGCGCGCGGAAGGCGAGGTGCATCGGCGTGGCGAGACGGTCGTAGAGCGAGATCGGCTCGACGTCGAAGATCGTCTCGATGGTGCGCAGCAGCGCGGGCAGCGACCCCCACTGATGGTTGACGCCCGGCTGCGCCCACGGTCCGCTGACTTGCAGGTAGTCGCGCAAGTAGGAGATGTGATCGCCGGCGGCCTGGGTGTCATCCTCGGTCTGCATCACGACGGTCGACTCCCAGAACGGACTCTTCGACAGCGCCTCGACGATGAGCCCGACCGCGTAATCGTTGTCGGCCACCATCGAAGCCGGCGTCGGGCTTCCGGGGTTCGTCCCCAGTGTGTGGTTTACCGGCAGGCTCATGTAGATGAAGTTGGGCATCACGTCGTCGCCGGTGGAGTCGAACACGTCAGTCCAGTGGGCCAAGTTGAATTCGTCCGGCAGCGTGCGGCCTTCACAGTTCGCGCCGGTGCTCGTGGTCTGCACGTTGTCACTGTTTCCGGTCATGAACTGCGCAGCGCGGCATGTGTCGAAGTAGCCGATGTCGCCGTCCTTCCAGTGCGGCGCTTTGTAGGCGCTCATGTCTCCCGACTCGAGTGCGGTCGACTCGCCGTAGATGGCCATGGTGAGCGGACTGCCGGGCGCGTCGACGCCACCGGGCGGCACC
>JBEEGD010000127.1:0-6870 GCA_041166685.1 Acidimicrobiaceae bacterium
CCGACGAGCAGAACGAGGTGCTCGACCGACTACGGCGGAACAGCACGGCCAAGATCGGCGATCTGCTCCCTCCGGCCGAGGAGCATGCCGATCGCTACGCCACCGCCGCGGCGCCCGCACTCGCCGAAGCCGCCAACGCCGGAGCCGCGTTCTATCGAAAGGGTGGCACCGCCAACTCCGTCGAGGATCTGGCGAAGGATCTCGGTGAGGCATTGGCCGCACCTCTGAGAGAACGAGTTTCCACCTCGCTGCGAGAAGCGGCGGGCGACGACGATGCGCTGGCCGATGGCGTCCGCGCTGCGTACCGCGACTGGAAGGCCCACCGCATCGGCATGCAGACCCGCGACACGGTGTTCGCCGCGTTCAACCGCGGGCTGTTCGATGCCACCCCCAACGCCACGACACTGCGATGGTTGGTCGACGACGGGGGCTCACCCTGTCCCGATGCCGAGGACAACTCCCTCGCCGGCCTCGTGGTCCGGGGCGACCCGTACCCGACCGGCCACTGCTACCCGCCGGCCCACCCCGGCTGCCGCTGTCTCCTGGTACCAACCGCTCACTAAGGTTCACCGCCAATGCGCGCTGGTGACGACATGCCCCGTGCCGAGGGCCGCGCGCCGCGCCAGAGGCGGGCACGAAGGGGGCGCGTCCTCCTCGTCATCGCCGCGATCGGTCTGTTCGTTCTGATCACCACGTTGCGGAGCATCGCCTCCTTCTACACGGACTACCTCTGGTTCCAGTCGATTGGTCAGACAGGCGTGTGGCGAGGAGTGCTCGGCACCAAGATCACGCTCGCTGTCGTCTTCATCGCCTTGTTCTTCGGGTTGCTGTGGTTCAACCTCTTCATCGCCGACCGCATCGCGCCGAAGTTCCGGCCGGCTGGCCCCGAGGAAGAGTTGATCGAGCGCTATCACGAGTTTGTCGGGCGTAGAACGGGTCTCGTCCGGATCGCCGTGTCGCTGCTGTTCGCAGTGATCGCCGGCGCAGGCGCTTCCGGGCAATGGCAAGAGTGGCTGCTGTTCCGCAACTACGTGCCGTTCCACATCGAGGACCCGCAGTTCCACAAGGACGTCGGCTTCTACGTCTTCCAACTCCCGTTCCTCAACTTTGTCCTCGGATGGATCTTCGCCGCGTTCGTCATCGTGTTCATCGTCACCGCCGTGGCCCACTATCTCAACGGCGGCATTCGGGTGCAGACACCGTTCCAGCGGGTCACACCACAGGTGAAGGCCCACCTGTCGTTGTTGCTGGCGATGCTCGCCCTGGTGAAGGCCGCGCTCTATTACCTGCAGCAGTTCTCGCTGTCGGTGTCGACCCGAGGCACCGTCGACGGTCCGACGTACACCGACGTGCACACCCAGCTGCCGGCCATCCGTCTGCTGCTGGTGATCTCGCTCTTCTCGGTGGCGCTGTTCCTCTACAACATCTTCCGCCGCGGCTGGGTCCTGCCGGTGCTGGGCGTCGGTTTGTGGGCGTTCGTCGCGGTGGTGGCCGGCACGATCGTTCCTGCACTCGTTCAGAAGTTCCGGGTCGAGCCGCAGGAGTCGACGCGCGAGCGTCCATTCATCGAGCGCAACATCGCGGCCACACGAGCGGCGCTGAATCTGGGCTCCGTCGTGATGACGGACTTCAAGAACGACAACCAGCTGTCGACGCAGAGCCTGCTCAACAATGCAGACACGGTGCGCAACATCCGCGTGTGGGACCCGAACATCATGCCGGCCACCTATCGCCAGCTGCAGGCGCTGAAGCCCTTCTACAAAATCGAGGACGTCGACGTCGATCGCTATTCGATCAAGGGGAGCACGACGCAGGTCGTGCTGTCCGCCCGTGAGCTCAACACCGGTGGCGTTCCCCAGCAGTCGTGGGAAGGCACGCACCTCGCGTTCACCCACGGTTACGGCGTCGTGCTGTCGAGCTCGAGTGCGCAAACCACAGATGGCCGTCCCGACCTGTTGGTCCGCGACATTCCCGTCCACAACGAGACGAACATCAAGCTCGATCAGCCGGCGATCTACTTCGGCGAGCGCCTCGACGGTTATGTGATCGTCAACTCGAAACGCCAAGAGATCGACTACGAGGACACCTCCGGCAACACCGTGCCCACGACGTACACGGGAAGCGACGGAATCCCGCTCAACTCGTGGCTCAAACGGGCCGCGTTCGCGCTGCGCTTCGGAGACTTCAATCCGCTCGTCTCCGGCAACGTCTCCGGCTCGTCGAAGATGCTCATCAATCGCGACATCAACGCCCGGCTGCAAGCGATCGCCCCGTTCCTCACCTTCGACGGTGACCCGTACCCGGTGATCGTCGATGGGCGCGCGCAGTGGATCGTCGACGGTTACACGACGACCGACCGGTATCCGTACGCGCAGCGGGCGATCACCGAGAACCACGGGAACCTCACGGGTCGGTTCAACTATGTGCGCAACTCCGTGAAAGCTGTCATCGACGCGTACAACGGCACGACCACTCTGTACATCGTCGATCACAACGACCCGATGATCCGTGCCTACCAGAAGGCGTTCCCGAAGCTGTTCTCGACATCTGAGCCAAGCCAGGAGCTCCGGGCGCACTTCCGCTATCCCGAAGATCTGTTCCGGGTGCAGACGAGCATGTGGGGTCGGTATCACCTCGACAACGCCGATGCCTTCTACACGAACGGCAGCGGGTGGACGATTGCTCCCGATCCGGGAACCGCGATTCAAACGGGTACCAGCAACACCACCACGACGACGAACCAAGACAACCCGGCGCCGGCGACGGGTGGAATCGCGCCGTACTACCAGTTGCTCCGACTGCCCGGCGAGAAGGATCAGAGCTTCTTGATCCTGCGCCCGTTCGTTCCGACGAAGGGCAACAACCAGCAGATGACCGCGTTCATGGTCGCGAAGAGCGACCCAGATCATTATGGCGAGCTCACGACGTACGTCATGCCCGGCAACAACCCTCCGCCCGCTCCGTCACTCGTCGCGAGCACGATGAGCTCGGACACGAACGTGTCCTCGCTACAGACCCTGCTTGGCATCAACACGGGTGGTTCGAAGCTGGTGTTCGGCAACATGCTGATCGTGCCGATCGACCAATCGTTGATGTACGTGCGGCCCGTCTACGTACAAGCCAGCGGCGACAACAATCCTCCGCTGCTGCGCAAGGTCGTGGTCGAGTACAAGAACCAGGTACAGGTGGCCGACACGCTCTCCGAAGCGCTGAAGAAGTTCCCCGACTTCGCCAACCTGCCGGTGGCGGGGACCACGCCTGAGACGCCTCCCACCACGACTCCGGGGGAGCCGACCACGGCGCCGACCGCGGCCGAACTGTTGGCCAAGGCGGCGCAGGACTTCCAGGAAGCGGATGCCGCACTGCGCAACGGCGACCTGGCCACCTACAAGGCCAAGACCGACGACGCCCGCCGCAACGTCGAGCAAGCCCAGCAGATCCTCAACGGTGGCACGCCACCACCGAGCACAACGACGACAACTTCCAGCTCTACGACCACGACGACTCTCTCGGGCGGATCGGCCTGACCAACACCTCGCGAAACTGCGTCCCCTCACCCCGCATGCGGTGGTTGTGGGACGCCAGAACGCTTGGTTGGCCGCCTCCTGGACCGCTGGTAACGTGGCTGCTTCGCCGCGGGGTGGAGCAGTCTGGTAGCTCGTCGGGCTCATAACCCGAAGGTCGCGGGTTCAAATCCCGCCCCCGCCACCAATCGAAGCATCAGCTTCCAGAGGCCTCCCCAGCCGGGTCGGCGAGCTGAGTGGTCGCCTTCGTGGGCTCGCGGACTATCTGGATTGCCTACGCGCTGACGGGTGGCGGCTCGAGCAGCCGGTGGACGGTGGTCATGCGCATCTCATGCGGGGGGTCGAGTGATGGTCGTACTCCCGCAGATGCTCACTGGCCGTTCGTTCCAGACGAAGCTCGATTTCGATGGTGACGCGGTGTGGGCGCCGCTCGAAGCCGTTGCCAGGATCGCACGCCAGAGTCCCGAGCTGTCGTCGTTCCACGAGGGCGAGTTCATGTACATGGGCGCCGTGCACAACGAGCGCAAAGGGCTGACCATCCATCTGTACAAGCACAGGGACACACGCAGGTACCTGAACCTCGACGACGCGGGCCATGCGTACGCGTACCGGTACCGTGAAGACGACCCGCACGACGGCCTGTCCGGTGGTCGGTACCAGCGCTACCGAACGCTCGTCGACGCGCTCGAAGCGGCTGACCTGTGGCTCTTCGAGGAGGAGCCGCACTTCTTCCGCAGCTTCCCGCCCGACCAGTGGCCTGAGGAGGACCCGTGCGCGACCTCTTCGGATTGACGCCTGACGGCGACGGCTTCGTCCGCATCCCGGCAGTTCGAAGGCAACGCCGTGCCGCTCCAACGTATGTGGGTGTGCGTGCGCGCCAGTCTGCGCAACGTGCTCGAACACGTCACGCTTGCCGATCTCGTTGCGGGAAAGCTGCCCGCCAAAGTCGATCGCCTCGCCGACAACCCCGACGCCTGGCTGCCCCGATAGCCGGCCGATTGTCGGATCGCTCGACAACTACGGCGTGACCTCCGTGCCTGCACGGCTGTCTTCTACGTGGATCGGCTCGAGCCGTCCGGCCACGTCCGCGTAGAACGTCATCGTCGACAGCGGCGGCGAATACACGTGCACACTCAACGCGTCACGCGGTTCGAGGTTCGCGACCGCGTGCACGGTCGTCGACGCGATCCGAGCGGTGTGTCCGGCACGAACCATCTCTGACCGCAGCGGTCCGCCCGTGACGAGGTCGGCGTGTTGTTCGACGAGTTCACCCTCGACGACATGCACGACACCAATCGAGCCGCCGTGGTCATGCAAGTCCAGTTCGGCGGACGGCGACCACTTGATGACCCACGCGTCATACGACGACGTCGACAACATCCGGATATACCGGCGGGTCGCGTCGCAGTGGTCCAGCGGCACGAACCGCGCGGTCTCCGCCAGCCCCGACGCGATCGCGCGGAGGTCCACACCGGCGACACGAAGGGCCGCGCCCGCGGGGTGCAGCGCTCTCGCGGCGGCCAGCGACCGAGCAGGACCGGCGTACGTCGACAGTGGTGGGCGCGAAAGCGCGACAAGTGACAACTTTCCTCCAACAAGCTGAGCGGCAGAACGGACGAGCGGGCACAGCCCGCATCACGCGCTTCCGTTCAGCAACAGCGCTCGTCGAACGACGACCGCTGACTCTCGCCCCGCGTGTCGTTCAACGTGACCGCACTTCGCACACCGGAAACACTATGTCTACAATCCCGATAGGACAAGTCATATTTACAACTCGGATCCGACGACCCGGAGGATGGACATGGCGCTCGCGGCACAGGACATCCGCGTAGGGGTGGAACGACTCGCCGGTCGGATCGGCGCAGAGGTAAGCGGCGTCGACAGCGGCGTTCCCCAGAGCGACGAGACGATCGCCCAAGTTCGGAGAGCGTTGGTCGAGTACCGGGTGGTGTTCCTGCGCGACCAACATTTGGACTACGAACGGCAGGTCGCGTTCGCGCAGCGGTTCGGACCGTTGACGTTGGGCCACCCGACCCTCCCGTCGCCAGCCCAACAGCCCTTCCTGGAGGAAATCGACTCCGCCACCGGAGCCCCGGCGAACCAATGGCATACCGACGTCACGTTCTGCGATCGTCCACCCGCCTTCACCTTCCTGCACGGGATCGTCATGCCCGCGGTTGGCGGCGACACGATCTGGGCCAACACGGTGGCGGCCTACGAAAGCCTTCCCCGCGAATTGCGCGATCTCGCCGACACGCTGCGCATCATCCACACCAACACCCACGACTACGCCCAGCCGGCGAACCGCGACGAGGCCGGCGACTCGGTGATCACCGCCCACCGGCGACAGTTCGTATCGAAGGTGTTCCGCACCGAACACCCAGCGGTCCGCGTCCACCCCGAGACGGGCGAACGGTCGTTGGTACTCGGCGGCTTCGCACAAACGATCGTCGGCTTCGGACCCCAAGCGTCACGCGACCTCATTCGCATCCTGCAGGACTACGTCACCCGGCCCGAGAACACCGTGCGTTGGCGTTGGCGAGCCGGTGACCTGGCGATCTGGGACAACCGGGCCACGCAACACATCGCCGTCTACGACTACGGCAACGAACATCGCCGTGCCGAACGCGTCACCGTCGCCGGTCCGGTACCGGTCGGGGTCGACGGTCGGCCCTCGCTCGCGCTCGAAGGTGACGCCGCCGACTACTACGCCGGCAACGAGCGCCCTGACACGGGAAGGAACGATCAGTGACCCACACCACTGTCACCGCCGACAGACTCTTGTCGTTCCCGACTCCGGTCAACGAGATCTCGGCGCGCCTCGTCGCATCGGGCGTCCCGGCGGTGCCAAAGCCTCGACGAGTCGGCCGAACAGCGTAACGACTTCGGCGAGGGCGATGTCGTCGCGGTCAGGAACCGCTGGGACTCCACCGCTTCGCAGAAGGCGATGACGCGTTCGCGCCATCCACCGCACAACTCGGCTGTCCGATGACTAGAGCATGGCGTCAGCCCCTGGGGTCCACATTCGGACAAAGAAGGTCCAGGTGCGCCGGGACACAGTGAACAGAGGCGCGATCCTCCAGGAGGGTCGGCCGACCGCTGATCGTGCAGAGCCGGGGAGACTGCCCGCTCGGGTGACGCACGTTGGCCCTTACTTGTGCGTGGCATCGGCGGCCATCGGAACGTATTACCTCCTTCCCGCAGCTGGCGTCGCGCAGGCGGTCCTCTTCGTTCTCTTCAGTGCCGCAGCAATGTGCGCGGCTTGGCGAGCCTCCTATCGAGCCGGAGGAACGGACCGATTCGTGTGGACGTCTGTCGCGATTGCCTTGACACTGGCGACGCTCGC
>JBEEGD010000128.1:0-4725 GCA_041166685.1 Acidimicrobiaceae bacterium
CACACCGCCGCGAGCGGCGGTCTGCGCCGCTTGCGCGACCGTCGAGTGGTAGTCGATCGTGTCGACGAACCGTTGCATCGGGACGAGTCGCACCAGGTCGTCGCGCAGGACCGTCTGCACATACACGTCGGCGCCCTGACACAGTTCGTCGAGCCCGGCACACGGCACGGAGTCGCCGGCGAGCACGACGGCCTTTCCGCCGAACTCCACGCGGTAGCCGAGCGTCGGTTCGACCGGCCGATGATCGGTCGTCGCGGCAATGACTCGAAGGCCGCCCTCGTCGAGCACGATGCCCGGGCCCGCCTCCATGACCTCGATCTGTGGTTCCCAGGTGAGATCGGGATGATGAGCGAGGCGATACTCGACATCGGGAACCAACATGGCGCGCATTCCGCCGATCACCTCGCCGGTGCGGCGCGGACCGAAGATTCGTAACGACTTGGGCGCCGGACTCATCACCCAGTGGGTGGTGACGACGTCGTTGAGATCACAGATGTGATCACTGTGGAGATGCGTGAGGAAAACTCCGTCGAGCATGACCGGCACCACTCCGGCCGCCGCGAGACGCAGGCATACACCGCGACCGGCGTCGAAGAGCAACGTGCGCCCTCCGGCGCGTACGAGCGTCGCGGCACCCGCGCGTTCACGATCCGGTAGCGGATTCCCGGTGCCCAACAGCACAACCTCGATCGCCATGTGCTCCTCCCGCGATCGAACGTATCTCGCGAGTCTCAGGGCGCGGGGACGAGTACCCGCAGCGAGCCGGTCGCGCCCTTCTCGACGAAGCGGCCTGATTCGAGGGCACGGCAGTAGATCTCGTAGGGCGGGCGGCCACCGTCCTGTGGATTCGGGAACACGTCGTGGATCAGCAACGTGCCGCCGGGCGCGACGTGCGGTGTCCACAGCTCGTAGTCGCGATGGGCGGGTTCGGTGCCGTGACCGCCGTCGATGAAGAGCAGCGCCAGGGGCGTCGTCCAGTAGTTCGCCAGCGTGGGTGAGTCGGCCACTGTCGCGATCACCGTTCTTTCGAGCCCCGCGTCGTGAATCGTGCGCCGGAAGAACGGCAGGGTGTCGATCACGCCGGTGTCGGGGTCGACGAGGTCGGGCTCGTGGTACTCCCAGCCCGGCTGGTTCTCCTCCGAACCGCGGTAGTGGTCGACGCTGAACAGGACGGTTTCGCGCTGTTGCGCGGCGGCCCCGAGATAGATGGCCGACTTCCCGCAGTAGCTCCCAATTTCGAGGTATGGACCGTCGACCGTCGTCGCCGCTGCGGCGTCGTACAACGCGAGACCCTCGTCCGGTGGCATGAAGCCACGCGCCGCCTCGGCGGCGGCGCGCAACGCGTCGTCCACCTACCAGGTGTCGACGTGGATGATCGCGTCGAGATCCTGACGGGGCCCCGGCTTGAAGTCGGTCCCCTTGGTGTACGCGACCGGGAACAGGCCGCCCTGGCTGACTTCGGCGAACGGGATCCCGAGGACGCCGGCGGCTTCCTCTTCGAACATGAGGTGCAGGCTCGTCCAGGACGTGCCCAGACCACGACCGCGCGCCGCGAGACAGAAGCTCCATGCCGCCGGATGCAATGAACCCCAGAAGCTCGCGGTCATGAAGCTCGGTTGATTGTCGACTCGACCCTCGATGCACGGGACGAGCAGAACGGGGGCGTCGCCCATGCGTTCGGCGAGGTACTCCGCCGAGCTGGCAACGCGTTGTTGCGTCGCATCACGTTCCGCATCGCCGGTGACAATGGCTCCCGCGTAGAAGGGCATGCTCTTGTACAGCGCGAACGCTCGCCCATACATCTCACCGAGGGCTTTGCGCTTCGTTGCGTCGGTGACCACCATCCAGTGCCAGCCCTGCTGGTTCGATCCGCTCGGTGCTTGCGTCGCGACGTCGATGCACTCGCGCACGAGCTCGAGCGGCACCGGTCGATCGAAGTCGAGTCGCTTGCGCACGGCGCGCGTCGTCGTCAGCAGCTCATCACACGAGAGATCGAGTGTGGAGGCCATCAGAGGGCGTTCTCCTTCGCGATTTGGCCGAGCCAGTGGGCGCTGGGTTTGGGGGTGCGCTCGAACGTGGTTCGGTCGACGGACACGATGCCGAAGCGCGGGCGGTATCCGTAGGCCCACTCGAAGTTGTCGAGCAGGCTCCAGTACGTGTAACCGCGCACGTCGATGCCATCGGCAATGGCCCGCAACACACCCTCGAGCGCAGTCTGCACGTACTCGATGCGTTGCTCGTCGTCGTCGGTGCCGATGCCGTTCTCGGTCACGAGCAGGGGGATCTCTCCCTTCGTGACCTCCCAGGCGCGCTTGAGCGTGGCCGGAAGTGCATCCGGCCAGAACTCGTAGCCCATGGGCAGCACGGGCACGCCCTCTTCGTTTTCGAGCGTGCCCGTGGGCCCGACCCGCGAACGTGAGTACGTCTGCACGCCGATGTAGTCGTCGCCCTCGGTGGCATGAAGGAACTCGTCCTCCATCCGGTAGCGAATCTGATCACGCTTCGACTCACCGCCGTCGACGGCCTGGTAGTCGGTCATCGACAACGTGAGGCCAACAGGAACCCCCGGCGCCGCGCGGCGGATGGCGTCGACCGCCTTGCGATGCGCATCGACGAGGACGCCGTTGACCTTGCGACGCAGTTCGACGTCGCGCTTCCCCGGAGGGAACACACCCGCAAGGTGGCCCATCGTCGAGACGATGTTCGGCTCGTTGATCGTGCAAGCCCGCCGCAACACCGGCGCGAGCTCACCGGCGGCGCGCTCACAGAAGCGCGCGAACGCGTCGGCAGCTTCGGGCGCCGCCCATCCGCCCTTCGCTGCCAACCACCGCGGCGTGGTGAAGTGATGGAACGTGACGACCGGGTCGACGCCCGCGGCCAACAGTGCCTCACACTGCGCGCGGTAGTGCAAGATCGAGGCGGACGACCATTCCCCCTCCTCGGGTTCGATGCGGCTCCACTCGATCGAGAATCGATAGTTGTCGAATCCGAGCTCCCGGCACAGGGCGACGTCGTCGGCCGACCGGTTCCACGAGTCGCAGCCGTCCCCGCTCGACTCCGCGCACCCGGACCCGGGCGTGTGCTCCCACTGCCACCAGTCGTTGTTCCAGTTCCCACCCTCGATCTGGTGGGCGGCGGTGGCGGTACCCCAGGTGAAGCCATCAGGAAAGGCGGTTGACATTGACCGGAGGCTATTCGCGGCAAACTGTGCGATGCCCCAGGCTCAGGTGGACGACCTCGTCGCGCTCCTCGACCTCGAAGCCATCGAGGTCAACATCTTCCGCGGCCTGAGCCCTGACGAGCAACGGCAGCGGGTCTTCGGCGGACAGGTCGCCGGACAGGCGGTCGTGGCCGCCGCCCGCACCGTCGACCGTGAGCACGGCAAATTGAACTCGCTGCACGCGTATTTCCTACGCCCGGGCGACCCGACGATCCCGATCCTGTACGAGGTCGACCGCATCCGCGACGGACGCTCGTTCACCACCCGACGGGTCGTGGCCATCCAACACGGCCGTCCGATCTTCAACATGTCGGCGTCGTTCCACAAAGAGGAGCCAGGGCTCGACTTCCAACTGCCGATGCCCGATGTGCCCGGGCCCGACGACCTGCCGACGTTCGAGGAGCGCTTCGAGCCGTGGAAGGAGAAGCTGGGCGACTGGTACACCCGGCCTCGCCCCATCGACACCCGCAATGTCGATTGGACACCCATCGACCGTAAGGCCGAGCTACCGCCCTACCAACGGGTGTGGTTACGAGCCGACGGCCGGCTGCCGGACGATCCGATCGTGCACACGTGCGTGCTCACCTACGCGTCCGACATGACACTGCTCGACACCACGTTGAACCCTCACCGCGGCAAAGTAGACGAAGAGCATTTGATGATGGCCAGCCTCGATCACGCCATGTGGTTCCACCGCCCGTTCCGAGCCGACGAGTGGCTCCTGTACGTACAGGACACCCCGTCGTCCTCGCACGCCCGCGGGCTCGCGCGCGGTCTCATCTACACGCAGACCGGAAACCTGGTCGCGTCCGTCACCCAGGAAGGGCTCATTCGGGCCACCAAGTGAACACTCGCACCCGACAAGTCGCCGCCGCCGCACTCGTGGTGGCCGTCGTCCTGGCTGTCATCATCTTTCGCGGGCGCGGCAACGGAACGACCAAGACCGTCGCGCCGAGCACCACCAGCTCGGCGTCGTCGGCGAACACAACGAACCCGGCGTCACCCGACAGCGTGCCGGGCCTCACCCAGATCGCGACCGTGGAGGCGCCAACAGCGATGGCGGCACGTCCAGGTGACACCAGCCTCTACGTCGCGGAACAGGTCGGCCGCGTGCGCCGGCTCCGTCGCGCGAGCAACAACTTCACTGTCGATGACGCGCCGGTGATCGATCTCAGCTCGGATGTGCGGTCCGGGGGCGAGCAGGGGTTGCTCGGCATTGCCTTCTCGGCGGATGGCGCCCGCCTGTATCTCGCCTTCACCAATCGGGGCGCCGATCAGCAAGTGGACGAGGTCGCCCTCGACGGTGATCGCGTCGTCGACGGCAGCCGAAGGACATTGCTCGTCGTGCCCGACTTTGCGCCCAACCACAACGGTGGCGACCTCGTGCTCGGACCCGACGGGTTCCTCTACTACACGATGGGCGACGGTGGCGGCGCGGGCGATCCACAGAAGAGCGGCCAGAACCCCAACGACCTGTTGGGCGACGTGTTGCGCATCGATCCGAC
>JBEEGD010000129.1:0-4919 GCA_041166685.1 Acidimicrobiaceae bacterium
AGTTCCCGTTCCACGTGAGCCGCAAGGTCCAGGCCGACTGGCTCAGCGACGCTCTGCGAATTGTGCGCCGCGGGTCGCGGTTCTACACGTTGGGCTGGCTGAGTCTGTACGACGACCCTCGGCAGTCGGACGGCCTGGAGGTCAACCGCGGCCTGATCGACCTGTCGGGGCGGCGCAAGCCGGCCTACACCGCGTTCAGGCGCGGCTAGACGCGATGAGGTTCCGTCGACCGGCACGCCCGGATCGGCTGCGTCACGACCGCGACACCTGGCTTCGCCACGAGCTCGTGGCGAGCTTGCTCGAGGGGGTCACCGGACCGGTGCTCGACGTCGGCGGCCTGCCGGGGCGGTTGCAGGGCCCCGTCCCTGGCGTGAAGGTCGTCACGGCCAATATCGAGCCGCCCGCCGAAGTGGTCTTCGACGGCCGGCGGCTACCCTTCGACGACGATTCGTTCGACGCGGCGACCAGCATCGACGTCCTGGAGCACCTGACTCCGAGCGAACGGAGCGGTCACCTCGGCGAGCTTCTTCGAGTTGCCCGCCGTCGCGTGGTGCTGTGTTGTCCGGTGGGTCACCCCGGGGCCGAGGCGACCGATCGGCAGCAGGCCGAGTGGTTTGCCCGCCTGAGCGGCCGTCGGGAGCGATACCTCGACGAACACGCGGCCAACGGTCTCCCCTTCCAGGCGGAGCTGGACGCGCTGGCCGCGGAAGCCCCGCCAGCCTGGAATCTGACGCTCTGGTTCCACGGCGACCGTCGCGGGACCGTGCGGTGGTTTCGGCTGGGAGCGCTGTCTCACTATCGCCGTCGGCCCGGGGATCGCCTGCGCTACGCGTGGCTCTGGCTGCGAACACCGATCGACCGGGACCTACGGGCCGAAAGCGGACCGCACGACAACCGCGCCTATCTGGTCGCCCGGTCCGCCCCATGACGCAGCCGACGGCGACGCGCCGCGTGGACCGCGCCTAGAGCCGGCGTTCATCAGTCGCTGGGCTGAACATCGAAGGTGACAAAGGAGTCGCGTCCGGTCGGTCGAGCCGGGTTGCCCACATATACCCCGCGTGCCTCGGTGTCCTTGACGACCACGGCGCCAGCGCCGATCGCGCAGTCTGGCCCGATTACCAGGCCATCGTTGAAGCAGGAGTTGACACCCAGGAAAGAGCCACGCCCGATCCGGCAGAACCCGGAGATCACGACGTGCGAACTCACGAAGCAGTCCTCTTCGATCACGGTGCGGTGCCCGATGTGGTTCCCGCTCCAGAGAATGACGTTGTCGCCGACCTCCACGTGATGCTGGAGCACGTTGTTCTCGAAGACGAACACGTTCTCGCCGATGGTCACGTTCGGCCACACGAAGGCGCGCGACGAGACGTAGGAGACGCACTGGAACCCCTTCTCCTTGACGACGTCGAACAGACGGCGGCGCACACGGTTGAGCTTCTGCGAGGAGAGCGCGACGTGTGCGCGGTGCTCCGCGGGGTCGTAGCGGTCCTCCAACTCCTCCAGCGCGACGACGGGGAGACCGTTCATGGTCCCCGCCTCGAGGTAGTCACGCTCGACGCTGAAGGCCACGACCCGGTGCGGGGAGTCGTGCGTGAAGTACTCGTAGGCGATGTCGGCGTTCTCGCTGGTGCCGACGATGACGATCGGGTAGCCCTGGCTCATTGCCTCGACAGTCGGCGCCGCAGCTCGACCGGGTGCTCCGCGGCCACTCGCACGATCGAGCAAATGGTGACCACGTCGGCTTCGTCGACTGCCGAGCCGGTGGGGAGCGTGAGCACCCGCGAGGCGACGTCTTCGGTCGCCGGGAGCGGGCCGGCGGTCGCACCGTAACTCTCGCGGTAGGCGTCCATGCGATGAGCGCCGGGATGAAAATAGCGTCGTGCCAACACGTTCTCGGCCTGGAGGGCGGCAACGAGGTCGTCTCGCGACAAATCCATCGAAGCCTCGGGTGTCACCTCGAGCACGATGTACTGGTAGTTGTGGCGCTCAGGGCGGTCATAGCGAATCAGTGAGACGCCCGGCACATCGCGAAGCTCGTCGTCGTAGCGCAGATAGTTGCGCCGGTTGGCGGTGATGAAGTCGTCGAAGGCCTCGAGCGACGTCAGGCCCATCGCGGCTGACAGCTCGCTCATCTTGCCGTTCGTGCCGAGCTCGACCACCGTGTCGTACTCGACGAACCCGAAGTTCCGCATGAGACGCAGACGCCGCGCGAGCTCGCCGTCGTTGGTCGTCACTGCGCCGCCCTCCGCCGCGTTGACGAACTTCGTAGCGTGGAAGCTGAACACCTCAGCATTCCCGAACCCGCCGACCGATATGCCGCCGTGCGAACAGCCAAGCGCATGTGCGGCGTCGAAGACGAGCGGCAGATCATGGTCGACGGCAACCTTCGTGATCCGTGCGACGTCGCAAGGTTGCCCCCAGAGGTGGACGGCGACGATCCCGCTAGTACGGCGGGTCACCACTCGGGAAAGGGCGGCTGGGTCGATCGTATGGGTCTGGCGATCGATGTCGCAAAAGACAGGCTCGAACCCGAGCCACGTCAACGCGTGAACGGTCGCGATGAACGTGAACGAGGGCACTATCACCTCTCCAGAGAACCCCAGCGCACGGGCCACGAGCTGGAGCCCGACCGTCGCGCTGGAGACGGCGACGCAGTGCTCGACGCCAGCCAGATCGGCCACGCGGCGCTCGAACTCCTTGACGAGGGGCCCGTCGTTGGTCAACCAACCCCGATCGAAGATCTCCTCGATGTGCTCCACCATCCGCCGCGGGTCTCCGAGGTTCGGGCGTCCGACGTGTCGCGGCTCCGCAAAGGCCGGCGCGCCGCCGAAGATGGCGAGGTCGTCGAGCCCCTCCCGCGGCGGTGTGGGCGCGGTGTCAGCCGGCTTCGAGGACAGCATGGCCGATCCCGGACTCCCCAAACCCGTCGCCGTTGTATAGGAGATGCCGAGCACCGCGGTGCTCGTACACCGCCGGGTACTCGATCATCTGCGAGTCCCACCCCGTCTCGGAGCGCTCGATCCCCACCTGTTCGTCCTTCCTCACCCAACTCATCCCGTCACCCGATTCCGCGTATCCCAAGCGGTAGCTGTTCGCCGGATCCGTTCGGTAGTCCAAGTTCCGGCGGTAGCAGTACCACATCCGGTAGCCGCCGCTGTCGCGTTGGACCCACGGGCGCGCGTAGGCCTCCGTGACCGACGTCGGGGCGATGCACGCCAAGCCGTCCCGCCTCCATGTCACGCCATCATCCGACTCGGCGTGCCGGATCTCGTAGACGGGCTCGGGCTGGCCGGCGACCTCACCCCAGGATGTGGCCGCGGCGTACCACATCCGCCAGGTACCGCCGTCACGGAGGACAAACGGCGTGGTGACGAAGTACGGATCGTCCGGACTCCGATCCAGGATCGGGCCGTCGTGTGCCCGGATGAACGTCACCCCGCCGTCGGTGCTGACCGCGAGCCCGATGGAGATGCGATACGGGACGGTCACTCCGCGATTCCAACCCATGTAATACAGATGCTTTTCGTCACCCACGTCAACGACGCAAGATGGCGTCACACCACTGTCGTCGAACGCTCCAAGCTTGCCGAGTCCCAAGGCGGGTTGCTCGTGAACGTGTTGAATATTCGCCGGGTCGTCGGGAGCGGTCTCCAGAAAGCCAACGCGGGTGCGCCCCTCCGAATCTCGCGGGCCAAAGTAGACCCGCAGTCGAGAGTCGTCGAGTAGATCGGGCACCGGTACCGCGGCGTGATGTGTCATCCAGGGCAACGAGCCGTCGACGTTGAAAATTCTGCCTCGCTTACTCCACCGCACCGCTAGCCGAACACCTCCCCGAGTTGCTCGGGAGTCGGGAAGTCCGGTGTGATGAGCTCCTCAGTCGGCTTGTAGACGAAGGAGTGCGGATAGCCCCGCTCAATGAAGGTCTCCTCGGCGAGGTTGTTGTAGCGAAAGTGACAGGACCACCTGATCGAGTCGGTGACGTTGGTCCCGGACCGATGCACCAGGAACGCGGAGAAGATCAGGGCGTCGCCCTGCTTGACCTCGATCGCGACGAAGTCATCGTCGGTGAAGCCGTCGACCTGCCCAAAGCCGCCGACGACCTCCTTGGTCATCAGGCCGAGCTTGTGGCTCCCGGGAGCGACCTCGATGGCCCCGAGCGCGACATCCGTGTCCGCCAACGGCACCCAGATCACCACGCCGTCCAGGGACCCCTGCATGCTCCTCCAGTCCTGGTGCGGGAATACCCGCCAGTACACCTCCGCCTTCGCGAGCCTGGGATGGTTGAAGTAGAGGACCGGCCGCGTGTTGATGTTGGGGAATCTGATCCCGAAGTCCTCCAGCACCGCCATGATTCGGGCATCCAGCGACAGTCGGTGGAGGGACACGAGGTGCTGGATCTGCTTGCCGCAGTTGACGAAGTCGTCGAAATGGCGTGCGAACAACTCGAATAGCGCCGCCTCGAACGCTGCCTCGGAGGCATCCCCGGACTGCAGAAGTCCGTGTCGGCGCAATTGTGCGGCGAACACCTGCTTGGCGTCCGCGCGGACACGTTCAATCTCGTCTGGCGAGAACAACCCCTCGAGGAGGATCGCGCCTCGTTCGCGAAACTCGGTCAGCTGCGAGGACGCCATGCCTAACCTCCTGGGCCGGGGTCCCGGTACACGTAAGCCGTGTACTCGTAGAGCCCGTAGTCATCGCGAATGACGAAGTTCCGGCTGACTTCCTTGGTGAGGAAGTCGGCCAGCACGTCGA
Source organism: Acidimicrobiaceae bacterium (assembly GCA_041166685.1). Lineage (GTDB taxonomy): Bacteria > Actinomycetota > Acidimicrobiia > Acidimicrobiales > JACDCH01 > DASUCS01. Next base: position 4,753 of record JBEEGD010000129.1, read on the forward strand.
AGGGAAGGTGGAACAGGTCGTCACGCTCCCAGTCGACGTGCTTGGACATCACGTTGAAGGCTAGGCCGTGGTCGACCAGCGCGAACACCTTCCTCAACACGCGCTTGAAGTAGTCGAGCATTTCCTCCCACGCCAGCTCGCGCTTCTCCGTGAAGACTCCGCTCATG
>JBEEGD010000130.1:0-6195 GCA_041166685.1 Acidimicrobiaceae bacterium
TGCCGTCCTCGCCGGTCGGGTACGGTAGCCCGTCGCGGTAGGTGAACACGCACCCGTCGCACTCGTAGCCGACGACGGTCGCGCCGGCACCGAGCACGTCGCCGTAGCCGAGCCCGGTGCCGTCGAAGATCCAGTGACCGGCGCGGTGCACGGTGTAGCCGCCGAGGCCGCCGGTCACGTTGCGACCGATGCGGTGATAGCCCCCGCGGGTGAACGAGACGCCGGTCATATGGTTCTCGGGGCGACCGACCACGACGTCGGACCAGAACGTCGTCACCTCCGGCTCGCGGTCGGTCCCCATCAGCGGGTCGTGCTTGAAGAAGCCCTTGTACCCGACCATCACGTCGTGATCGTCGCCTTCGATGCGCACCTGCCACAACGACGTGTTGCCGGAGAAGAACGCCGCATTGCCCCCGCGCGCGATGAATGCCTCGACCGTGTCGCGCATTCCGCGAGACCAGTACTCGTCGTGGCCGACCGACAGATACAAACTCGCGCCGTCCAACACCTCGGGGTGTTCTTCGAGATCGGCGTTCGTGCACACACCGATGTCGAAGCCTTCGCGTTCGGCCCACTCGATGAAGGGCAACTCCCAGTCGGGCCAACCCGCCGACCCGGCAAAGCCCGACAGGTGGTTGAGCTGGAGGTAGCCGACGTGCGCGGCGTTCTGCGGGTCGGGCGCGCCCGTCCCCGTCACCCGACGACCCTTGCCCGGCGGCTTGAACAGGTAGCCCGCCGCCATCGGCCGCTGCATGGCAACGTGGGTGCCACCGGTGTACAGGTTCGGTCCGCCGAAGTCGTTGTAGGCGTGGTACGTGTTGGTCGCGAGCGCGAGCACGATGCGCGCGTCAGCGGACGGACGCACGACGAAGAACGCGTAGTCGCGCCGCACCTTCTCGCCAACGTCGATCTCCATGACGACCTCGTAGTAGCCCGACCGCCACGCCGGATCGACGTCGAGCGTGAGCGCGACAGGCCAGCCGCACCCCTTCGAGGAAGCATCCTTCGGCGCCTCGTGCTCGTCAGCCGCGACCGCGGCAGCACTGAACACAACCTCCCGTCGCGCGCCGACCCGTGCCACCTCGACGCGCACCGGCCGCCCAGCGGACGACGACATGTGCAGACCGACCTGCTCGCCCGCGCCCACTGATTGCGGCCAGCAGTACCCCGAAACCACCTCTCGCCCCATCGCCCGACGCTAACCAGTGCTCGCGAAGGCGGCCTGACCACGCGTGTTCACAGCGACAACAGGCGCGCGATTCGGTCGTCGTCGCTGCCGAGAAAGGTCGCGAGTACACCGACCACCGCAGCCACGTCGAGCGTGCCCGCCTCCCGCATGGCCTCGAGGTCAGCCCAGTCCTTGGTGCGGTTGAAGAACGCCTTGAAGACCGCCAGGTCTTCGCACGCCAGGAAGGGCAGCTCGACGCCGGCGAACGGCTCCCATCGGACCCGTGCCGCGAGCCCCTCGTGATAGTCGCTGGTGTTGAGGAAGACGTCGACCGGCGTGGTACCCCACCACAGTCGGGCCTGGCCATCGCGAACGAGCAGCGCGCGGGCTTCGGCGGTGGCGACAACCTCGGGGGGAAGTGCGGCGAGCGCATCGTCGGTGCGCTCTGGGCCAACGAACACGTTGACGTCCAGGTCAATCGTGCCCCGCGCCTGCTGCGTGCACCACGCGAGTGCGAGTGCCCCACCGAAGGCATGGTCGATGCCGGCATCTCGCAGACGTTCGTGGACCGCGAGCATCTTCTGGGGAAGGTTGCCGGCGTCGTGGCTCATGCAGGGCGTTTCCATGGGAATCGGGGAAACCGCAGTCGCCGCCCGTGCCGAGCTGGGAACATGGCGGCCAGCTCGAGCGCATCGAACAGCTCCTGACCCTTGGCCAACCGTTCGGCGTCGGTCGCATCGGCTCGCCGCGTGACATCGATGTCCGTGGCGTAACCGGCAGCACGGAGAATGCGGCTGAGGGTGTCGACCCGGGGCACGGCCCGCCCGGCTTCGTACGCGGCCAGCGTGGCATGAGAGGTACCGGCGCGTTCGGCCAGACCACGCAACGACAGCCCGGCATCGAGGCGAACTCGCCGAAGCGTCCGTGCGGCATCCACCACGTCAGCCTAGCGCGACTGGTATCAGATCCAATACCACGATTTTCGATGGACGGACGTCAACCAGGTCCAGCTAGCGCGGGCGAACGCCGGACCATTGGCGGCTCGGTCGGGACCTATGGCTCTGTGGGACAGCGACTCGAAGGTGTTCGATTGGATCGTGGACACCGACCGAACGATGCGCGCAGCCAGCCGAGAGCTGGTCGCGCAGGTTGGCGACATCGCCCACGACCTCCCTACCTTCCTCACCTCCCCGCTCTTCCGGAGGTGGCACCGCCACTGGGGCGCAACAAGAGACGAGATCACGGCAACGCTCCCGGGTGATGCGCTGCTTCCGCATGCCCAGTTCAGGTCCACCCGCGCGATCACGATCGACGCCCCGCCCGATGCGGTCTGGCCTTGGCTCGTCCAGGTCGGATGCCTACGGGGCGGCTTCTACAGCAACGACCTTCTCGACAACCTCGGTCACGCCAGCGCCGTCACGATCAGGGCCGACCTACAACACCTCGATGTCGGCCAATGGATACCGATGTCCCCAACGCCGACACCCTCAGAGCGCAACGCGTTCAAGGTTCACTCCTTCGATGCCAACCGGTGGCTGCTGTGGACGAAGCCCGACGGCACATGGTCATGGCGGCTGACACCCAGCGACAACGACAGAACCCGCCTGGTCACCCGCATCCACGCCGTCTACGACTGGCGGCACCCGGTGTCAGCCTTCCTGGGCATGCTCCTGCTGGAGTTCGGCGACTTCGCCATGCAGCGCAGGATGCTCCGCGGCATCAAGACGCGGGCCGAGAATTTCTCGGTACCCGCGTCGCCCCGCCATGTCGGACCGCCGACGACAGCCGCGACCCCGGCTTCACGCATCCCGACGCTGCCGGGCGTCTACCTCTACTGGATCCCGCTCGGCGCAGGTGCCCAGGTCGTGCGCCTCAGCGGAAGGACATTCGAGGCACTCTCTGCTCTCGTTCAACGACGCGCCCGACGAGATCTGTACCACTCCGCTCTCGTGGCGGTCACCACCCACGCGCCGTTCATGATCGAGATGACGCCGGTGGTTGGCTCGCGCGGCCGACAGGATCGTGGCGTCGTGGCAGAAGGCACCGTGGGGACGAGATGGGCCAGACGGTTCCGCGTCTGCCGCTACGAGATCCGCCGATGGCGCCACGGCGTCATACCCGACCTCAGCTACGCGGTCGCGAGTCCTGTGCGTGTCGGCGACGGTGAGGCGCGTGCACGCGCCGTCTTCGATCTCGTCCCACTCGTACCCACGCCCGTGTGGGGTCGCGACGAGCTGCACGCTGGCGAGATGTGGAACTCGAACTCGGTCACCGCCTGGCTCCTGTCCCGCAGCGGCATCGACATCGAAGCGATTCGCCCGCCGGGCAACGGTCGCGCGCCCGGTTGGGACGCGGGCCTGGCGGTCGCCGGACGCGTCGAATCCGAACCGACGCCGTCGCGGCTCACAGAGAAGGTGGGTGCATGAAAGTCGTCGCGCGTTGGATCGTCGTCGCCGTTGTCGTCGGGCATGGTCTCCTCCGTCTTCTCGGCGCGGCCAAGGGGTTTGGTTGGGCGGACATGTCGCAGTTGACGCGACCCATCAGCACCGGCATGGGTATCGCGTGGCTCGCAGCCGCGGTGCTCGTCACTGGCACCGGCTTGTGGACTCGATGGCGGGCACGTCCTTGGTCACGTGGTCAGTTGGCGTGAGCGACGCGCCGGCGATCCCTGCATAGGGCACAAGCGTGTGGTCGCATGCGGCTGCACCGACGACCGCGCGCGCAGCGGGCAACGTTGCCACCACAGCCGCGCCGACAAGGAAGCACCACGCGCGACGCACACGACGACGCGAACGGCCTCCTTGATCGAAGGTCAGCGCTCGACGCTCGGCGGAGCACGACGGCTTCGATGTCATACTTCGCAATGGCCACCTTCGTGCTGTTGCCCGGCGCCGGGTCCGACTCGTGGTACTGGCATCTCGTCGCTCCCGAGTTGCGCGCCGCCGGTCACGAAGTGATTGCCGTTGACCTTCCAGTCGACGACGACGCCTGCGGGCTCGCCGAGTACAGCGACGTCGCGGTCCAAGCGATCGGCGCTCACACGGACCTTGTAGTGGTCGCGCAGTCCATGGGCGCATTCACGGCGCCGCTGATCGCGACCCGAGTCGACGTCGACCTGATCGTCCTGGTCGCGGGCATGGTCCCGACAGCAGGCGAGTCGCCGGGCGAGTGGTGGAAAAACACCGGCCAACCCGAGGCGGCACGGGCAGCCGACATCCGGGAAGGGCGCGACCCCGACAAGGAGTTCGACCCAATCGAATCGTTTCTGCACGACGTCCCCGACGCCGTCGCCATCGAATCGGCGGCCCACGTCCGCAACCAATCAGGTACGCCGTTCCAGAAGCCCTGGCCCCTGGACGAATGGCCGCGCGTGCCCACCAAGTTTCTGCTGTGCCGCCAAGACCGGCTGTTCCCCGCCGACTTCCAGCGGCGAGTGGTCCGCGAACGCCTCGGGATCACTCCCGACGAGATCGACAGCGGCCATCTACCAGCGCTGAGCGTGCCCGCAGAACTGGGAGCGCGGCTCCTCACCTACCGCACCGACTGGGAGCGAACGCGGCGCTGATCCGACGTTCGGGTGGCGAGCCGTTGGAGCCTGACAACCCGACGGTCGCGATGCAACGCTTCCCTTTGCGTGCTTCTTGGGCGTACCGTTCGGGCTCGACCTCAAGGGAGGGGATCACTATGGCCCAACTGGTCAAGAAGAGTCTCGACACGCCGGAGGAAACCCGGCCCTTCAAGGACGACATGGGGCACCTGGAGATCGTGAACGCCGACTCGGGCGCGGTGGGCCGGGCAACCTTCCAGCCCGGCTGGCAGTGGTCCAAGCACGTCAAGCCGATCGCGGGAACCGACAGCTGTCAGGCAGCCCATATGGGCTACATGATCTCCGGTCAGATGACCGTCCGAATGGACGACGGTGAAGAGCTGACGTATGGGCCCGGCGATTTCATGATCGCTCCGCCCGGTCACGACGCCTGGATCGTCGGCGACGAACCCTGCGTCGTCATCGATTGGCAGGGCTTCGCCGACTACGCGAAGGCCCACTGACACTCGCTCCATATCTCCACGCTCGTCGAGCTGTCGACCGAAGGTCTCCCACCGAGGCTCGACGCACCGCGGACGGTGACGAACGCCGGGCTTCCATCGATTTGCAATGAATCAAATCAGTCTGATGTAATACGCAGGTGGAATCGACACAGCCGCCGGAGATCCTCGGGCTGCTCAGCGACCCGCTGCGCTGGCAACTGGTCGTCGAGCTCGGACGCAGCGATCGCCGCGTAGGCGAGCTCGTGCAGCTCGTGGGGAAGCCGCAGACCCTGGTCTCCTACCACTGGGCGGAGCTCCGCCACGCCGGCATCGTCAGCGCCCGCCGCAGCTCGGCCGACGGCCGAGACGTCTACTACCGGGCCGATCTGTTCCGCTGCCGGGACCTTCTCGGCGAAGCCGGGCGCTCACTCCACCCCGGACTCTCGCTCGCGCCGACACCACTCGACGACGTCGAGCCGCGACGAGCTCGACCGCGGCTGCTGTTCCTGTGCACCGGCAACAGCGCCCGCTCGCAGATCGCCGAAGCCCTCATCGAACACCGGTCGGCGGGCACCGTCGAGGCACGCAGCGCGGGCAGCCATCCCAAGCCGCTGCACCCGAACGCGGTGCGGGTCATGGCGGAGCGCGGTGTCGACATCTCCGACCGCCCCACCAAGTCGCTCACTCGCTTCGCCCGCACCCGATTCGACCGGGTCATCACGCTCTGCGACAAGGTCCGCGAGATCTGCCCGGAGTTCCCGGGCGCGCCGATCGCCGCGCACTGGAGCATCGCCGACCCCGCCGCCGCAGGCGACAGCGACAAGGCGACGTACCCCGCGTTCCAACACGTCGCCGACGAGATCGACAGCCGCGTGGCGCTGTTGCTTGCTGACCTCAGGACCCGACCATTGGAAAGGACACACCGTGCCTGACCCCGAGATCGTGAACGTGCGCTATCTGGTCGACGACGTCGCCGCGTCGGTCGACTTCTACACCAG
>JBEEGD010000131.1:0-2654 GCA_041166685.1 Acidimicrobiaceae bacterium
CGATCCTGTTCAACTTCCTGCCGATCGTGTTCATCTTCCTGATCATGATCTTCTTCCTGAACCAGATGCAGGGCGGCGGCGGCCGGGTCATGCAGTTCGGGAAGGCGAAGGCCAAGCTCGTCAGCAAGGACACCCCCAAGACGACGTTCGCGGATGTCGCCGGTGCCGATGAGGCCATCGAGGAGCTCCAGGAGATCAAGGAGTTCCTGGAGAACCCGGCCAAGTTCCAGGCGATCGGCGCGAAGATCCCCAAGGGCGTGCTCCTCTACGGCCCGCCCGGCACCGGCAAGACCCTGCTCGCCCGGGCCGTAGCCGGCGAGGCGGGAGTCCCCTTCTACTCGATCTCGGGATCGGACTTCGTCGAGATGTTCGTCGGCGTCGGGGCCAGCCGGGTGCGTGACCTGTTCGAGCAGGCCAAGGCCAATGCGCCGGCGATCATCTTCGTCGATGAGATCGACGCCGTCGGCCGGCACCGTGGCGCGGGCCTCGGTGGTGGCCACGACGAGCGGGAGCAGACCCTCAACCAGCTGCTCGTGGAGATGGACGGGTTCGACACCAACCGCGGCGTCATCCTCATCGCCGCCACCAACCGTCCCGACATCCTCGACCCGGCGCTGCTGCGACCGGGCCGCTTCGACCGGCAGATCGTCGTCGACCGCCCCGACCTCGAGGGCCGCAAGGCGATCCTGCGGGTGCACGCCAAGGGCAAGCCGTTCTCGCCGGACGTCGATCTCGACGTCATCGCTCGCCGTACGCCGGGCTTCACCGGCGCCGACCTCGCCAACGTGATCAACGAGGCCGCGCTGCTCACGGCTCGCAACGACACGAAGCAGATCACCACCTTCACGCTCGAAGAGTCCATCGACCGTGTCATCGCCGGCCCGATGCGCAAGACGCGAGCGATGAGCGACAAGGAAAAGAAGGTCACCGCCTACCACGAGGGCGGTCACGCGCTCGTCGCCTACGCGTTGCCCAACACCGACCCGGTCCACAAGGTGACGATCCTGCCCCGCGGCCGCTCGCTCGGGCACACGCTCGTGCTTCCGGAAGAGGACAAGTACACCCAGACGCGCAGCGAGATGATGGACATGCTCGCCTACGCCCTCGGCGGCCGAGCAGCGGAGGAGCTCGTCTTCCACGAGCCCACAACCGGTGCGTCCAACGACATCGAGCAGGCGTCGAAGATCGCCCGGGCAATGGTCATGCAGTACGGCATGAGCGAGGACCTCGGCGCGATCCGGTTCGGCCAGGGCGAGGGCGAGGTGTTCCTCGGGCGCGACATGGGTCATCAGCGTGACTACTCCGAGGAGATCGCCAGCCGGATCGACGAGGAGATCCGCATCCTCATCGAGCGCGCACACGACGAGGCGTGGGCAATCCTGGTCGAGCACCGCGACGTGCTCGACGACCTGGTGCTCAAGCTGTTCGACAAGGAGACCGTCAACCGCGACGAGCTCAAGGAGATCTTCGCGTCCGTGCCCAAGCGCCCGGCGCGGGTGTTCGAGAGCAGCAAGCGCAAGTCTCCGAAGAACATCCCGCCCGTGCTGACCCCCGCTGAGCTCGCACTGCTCGGCCCGGCTGACGTCGCGGAGCTCGAGCGGGGCGCCAACGGCCGCGGGCGGGCTCGTGGCAACGGTCGGGCGACCGGCAACGGTCGGGCGGCGGGCAACGGGGCGGCGAAGAAGACGACTGCGCGTCGGACCGCCAAGCGCACCAGCGACTAGACGTGGTCGATCAGGACCGCATCGCCCGGGCGGTTCGGGAGATTCTGCTCGCCGTTGGCGAGGATCCCGACCGCGACGGGTTGCGTGACACCCCTGCTCGGGTGGCGCGGATGTACGACGAGGTGTTCGCGGGTATCGGTGTCGACCCGTGCACCGTGCTCACGACCAGCTTCGAGGCCGAGCACGACGAGATGGTCCTGGTGAAGGACATCTCGGTGGCGAGCACCTGTGAGCACCACCTCGTGCCCTGGATCGGCCTGGCCCACGTCGGGTACATCCCCAACGAGAGCGGGCGGATCACCGGTCTGTCGAAGCTGGCCCGGGTCGTGGACCTCTACGCGAAGCGCCCCCAGGTGCAGGAACGGCTCACAACGCAGGTTGCGGATGCGATCGAGAGCTGCCTGACACCCCGCGGAGTCATCGTCGTCGTCGAGGCCGAGCACCTCTGCATGTCGGTACGGGGCGTCCGGAAGCCCGGCGCCCGCACCGTTACCTCAGCCGTACGCGGGCTGTTCCGTGACAACGTCTCGACGCGCAACGAGGCGATGAGTCTGATCATCGGACGATGAGCACCGCCCAGCCGTCGCTGCGGCGTAGCGCGCCCGTGCGCGGCCTGCCGACGCTCGCACGGTGCCGCGTCATCGGCGTCGTCAACGTCACGCCCGACTCGTTCAGCGACGGCGGGTCGTTCGCGGAGACGGACAGCGCCGTCAAGCACGGCCTCTCGCTGCTCACCGGTGGTGCCGACCTGCTCGACGTGGGTGGCGAGTCGACCCGGCCGGGTGCCGCTCGGGTCACCGCCGAGGAGGAATGGCGGCGCATCGGTCCGGTCGTGACCGATCTTGCCGCGGCCGGCGCACTCGTCAGCGTCGACACGATGCGGGCCGTCACCGCCGAACGCGCATTGGCGGCTGGTGCGGTCATGGTCAA
>JBEEGD010000132.1:0-16553 GCA_041166685.1 Acidimicrobiaceae bacterium
AGGTGACGGGCGTCGAGGAAGAGCACCGTGTCCTCGCGCTCGGTGCCGCGCTTGCCCTTGTCGAGGAACCACAGCGTTACCGGCAGTGTGACCGTGTAGAAGAAGTTCGTCCCGATGGCGACTACAACGTCGACAACCTTCGACGACAGGAGTCTCTCGCGGATGGCGCCCTCCGAGTGGCTTGCATCGCCGGCAGAGTTGGCCATGACGAATCCAGCTCGTCCACCGTCCTTGAGAGACGACGCGAAGAGCTGAATCCAGAGGTAGTTGGCGTTGTCGGTCTTCGGGATGCCGAATGGGAGGCGCCGGTCTCCCTCGAGCTTGTCCTTGTCGACGCCGTTCACGTTGAACGGCGGGTTGGCCATCACGAAGTCGAACGCTCCGAGACTGTGGTGCAAGTCGTCGTAGTAGCTGTTGCCGAGCCGGATGTCGCCCGACAGACCATGCAACGCGAGGTTCATCTTGGCGAGCGGAACAGTGACTTCCTTCTGCTCCTGGCCGAAGACCGATAGCTCCTTAGTTGCCGAGCCCTGGTGACGCTCGACGAATTTGGCGCTCTGGACAAACATGCCGCCCGACCCGCAGGCTGGATCAAGCACGCGGCCGTGGTACGGCTCGATGATCTCGACGATGAGACGGACGATCGAGTACGGCGTGAAGAACTCCCCGCCGAGTCGGCCCTCGGCCATCGCGAAATTCGAGAGGAAGTCTTCGTAGATCAGTCCGAACGCGTCGCCCGACAGCTTGCGGGGCAACGGGGCGAAGAGGCGGAGCATCTCGACGAGCGTGGACTTCTCAAGCCGCTGGTAGCCCCTGGGGAGCACGTCGCGAAGCTCAGGGTTGTGCTTCTCGATCGCCTTCATCGCGGCATCGACGGCCGCGCCGAGATCATCGCCCTCAGGCAGGTTCACGAGATGCGAGAGCCGCGCATCCTCGGGCACGTAAAGCACCGAGCGCGCCTTGTAGTCGTCTGGTGTGCTCGGGTTGCGAGGGCTTGCCTTCGCCTCGACCTCCGCGCGCACCGCCTCGAAACGGTGTTCTGCGTAGGCGAGGAAGATGAGTCCAAGTACCGGGCCGCGGGCGTCGCTCGCGGCGAGCGTGGAGTTCGCTCTGAGCTGGTCGGCCGCCGCCCACAAGGTTCGCCGAACATCAGCGAGGTCGGAGCTATCCACGGACTGTCTCCCGCCGGCTGTTCACAGTCAGACGTTACGTGGCTACTGAGATCCGCTGATTCTCCTCGCTGTTTCGATCACTGGGATGAGATCCGTCGACGCTGGCCGATCGAGCATTAGGACCGTCGGCCGGCCACGTCCGCTCCGCTCACGTTCGCCGCCGTTGGTGGCGTCGCCCTGAGCGGGATGTCCGCAGGGGACCCGGGTTTCCTCGGTGCCGTAGCGCTGGCACTGCGTAGAGGGGTCGGTATGGGCGCACCGCTACTGTGCTCGCATGTTGGGCTACGGGAAAGTGGTCGGCGGCCATTTCATGAACGCGACGATCACCACCAATCGGAAGGGTGAGCTTTCCCTCCAGCCCGGCGGCGCCGCCGCATTCAAGAGACGGCCCACGCTCACTGCCGACACAGTCGCCGCGTGGCAGGAGATCATTCCCGAGACGCGCGGCGGCGCTGCGGGTGTAGCTAGCAAGGTTGCGCGCGCCGCTATGCCAGGCATCGCCGGCAAGGCGGCCTCAGCCGCAATCGATTCGGCGAAGGCCGGGACGCACACCGTTCGAGTTGACTGGGTCGACGAAAAGCAGTCGTTGATTCAACTACCGGACAAGCTCTTCCAGCACCTTGCGATCCTGCTCAACGACTGCCAGATCGCGACCGCTGCCCCCGCGCCGGCACCCACGTCACCACCGGGCGTGATCGGACAACTCACGACGCTCGCCGGAGCGGTACGCGCGCCACAACCGGAGGTGACGGAACAGATCGCGAAGCTCGCTGCACTCCGTGACCAAGGAGTTCTCACCGAAGACGAGTTCGCGGCCAAGAAGGCCGAACTGCTCGACCGCATCTGAAACACGACGGGCGAGTCGCCCACACGGACACTTCGAGGCGCGTCACTTCTGCCCCGGCAGGTGACACCGCCCTGAGTCGTGTGCATCGATCACGTGGTCACGGATTGGTCACGGAAGTTCCGCAAACAGGCATCATTCGGCGTCACAAGGCGAGCGAACGTAGTTGCGAAACTCCTGCTCAACGACAGTTTCGATCACTCGCCGTCATTCGCCGACGCCCCTCAGAGAGAAGTTCGAGTCCTCCCCCCCGAGCTCGCGAGTTCCCTCGTTCATGCGTCGATCGACCACCGCATGAGGGTCGCGCAGCGCTTTTTTCGCTGAGCGCTCTGCTGGCCCGATTGTCAATGCCGCCGTTGTCACGGTTGCGCGACGAGTTTGAGTCCTTCGAGCTCGAGCGCACCGGTCATGTCGTCGGCCGGCATCGGCCGAGCGAAGAGAAAGCCCTGCGCGACGCTGCAGCCGAGCCGACTGAGGGCGCGTGCCTGGTCGGGATCCTCGACACCTTCGGCGACGGTCATCATCCCGAGCGTGTGGCTGAGATCGACGACGGCGCGCACCATGGCGTCGCCGTCAGCGTGCCCGCCCAGTCGGTCGATGAAGGACTTGTCGATCTTGACGACGTCCAGCGGGAACGTGCCCAGGCGGCCGAGCGACGAATAGCCAGTCCCGAAATCGTCGATGGCCAGGCGTACGCCGAGAGCCTTCAGATCGTGAAGCACCGTCCCTGCGGGATCGAGATCCTCGACGAGCCCCGTCTCGGTCACCTCGATGAGCAGCGCACTCGCGGTCATCCCCGACGTGTCCAGCGCGTGGACGACATCATCGACCACGCTCGTGTCACGAAGGTGCCGGGCCGAGAGGTTGACGCTGATGTAGAACGCGTCGTCGACGAGACCGGCCTGCTGCCAGGCGCGTGTTTGCCGGCACGCTTCGTCGAGGACCCACCGGCCGAGTGGTATCACGAGCCCGGTGGTTTCAGCGACGGGGATGAAATCGTTCGGCGGTATCAGCCCGCGGGACGGATGGTTCCAGCGCACGAGCGCCTCCGCGCCAAGCGTCAGTCCAGTAGCGACAGCCACGATGGGTTGGTAGAACACGACGAGCTGCCCGTTGTCGATGGCGCCTCGCAACTCGGATGCCACCTCGAGGCGGCGGATCGCTTGCTCGTGCATCTCCGGGACGAATCGTTCGAACCTCGCCTTGCCATTGCGCTTGGCCACGTACATGGCCAGGTCCGCGTTGCGGAGCAGGCCGCTCGGAGTATCGACGCCGGCGCGTCCCACCGCGATGCCGATGCTGACGTGTACCGGAACGTCCTCTTCTCCGACCCGAAACGGTTCGCGTAGCGCGTCTTGCATCCGCTGCGCGACGGCCTCGGCGGCGTGGGCAACGTCACCGTCCTCCAGGAGCACGGCGAACTCGTCGCCGCCGAAGCGGGCGAGGGTGTCGCCGGACTTCAGTGTCGTCAGCAACCGCGCCGCGACGGCGATCAACAGGTCGTCGCCCGAGGGATGCCCGAGACTGTCATTGACCATCTTGAAGTCGTCGAGATCGAGGAACAGCACTGCGACGTCACCCTGTCGCCGAGCGGCGCGGCTGAGAGCGTGAACGACTCGGTCGTGGAACAGCGACCGGTTGGGCAGCGTAGTGAGAGTGTCATGCAGCGCCTGGCGACGAAGCTCAGCGTCAAGGGCCCTGCGTTCGGTGATGTCGCGCATCGTGAGAACGAGGCCGTGGACGCTGGCGTCATCGCGAAGGTCGGCCGCGATGACCTCCATGTCGCGCCACGTGCCGTCTCCGCTGCGCACACGCCAGTCCACCGTTGTTGTCACGCCAGCGGTGGCGAGAAGGACGCCGAGCTGCCGCTCGTCCTCCACGGCCAACAGGTCGCCGATCGGGTGATCGAGCAGTTCCGCCGCATGGCGCCCCAGCACGCGCGCGGCGGACGGTGTCTGGTAGCGAACGACACCGATGTCGTCGACCACGACGATGGCGTCGGACGCGTTGGTGACCAGGGAGTGGAATCGGGCCTCGCTGCGCTTCTCGGAAACTTCACCGGCGAGTCCCGACGTACGGGCCAGCACGAGCACGAAGAGGATCGCGCTCGTGACGGCAATGGCGGCGCCGTCGACGACCTCCCCGTTCAGCTGTTCCACAAAGAGCACCGCGGGCGGGATCAACGCGGCACTGCCGACGAGGAGGAGCCGGCGCCGACTCACCCGCGGTGAGCCGCTGGAGCGCGCCGACAACTCGCGCATCGAAGGATGCAGGGCCGCCGCCCCCCATCCGACGTAGAAAGCGATCCAGCCACCATCGACGACGTTGTGCTCGTGCCAGAGTCCCGCGAGGTTCAGGTAGCCGTACAGCGCGTCGGCAATGAGTAGCTGGACGATGCTGGCCGCGAGCAGCCAGAACGAGATCGGTCGTCGACCGGAGCCGACGGCCAGGCGCACGATCATGGCGAGAAGGGCGATGTCGCCGAGGGGATAGGCGATCGAGGTGAGTCGTTCGAGCACGCCAATGTCCTGGCTGCGGAAGTACGGGACGATCAGGATCACCCACGACAGCAGCCCGGCGCCGCACGTGATGATGGCGGCGTCGAGGAGGCTGGCGCGATCACGGCCCGGCGAGCGTCTCCGGATGAGGAGCACGAGTCCGACGATGAGGAGCGGGTACATGGCCAGGTACACCACGTCGACGTAGGACGGGAACGGGACGTCGTCGTGCTGCACGAAGTTGCGGAAGCTGTAGAGATCGTCTCCGACGATGAACGTTGCGATGCCGAGCGCAAGCAGGTACCAGGCGATCTGTCCGTCCGGCCGATGGCGGCGCACACCCACGACGATGGCGGCGACCGCGGACCAGCCGATTGCCGGCCACACGACGAGCTTCGCCGGCGCTGGCGGCACGAGGGGGTACACCGCGCTCAGCAAGCAGCCGGCGAGCAGGTACCACTTCCACAGGGCCGGTGCGTCGCGAGTCCCGACGATCCTTGCTCTCGGTCCCGCGTCCGGTTCCATACAACCTCATCGACAACTCGTGGCGCATCCTCATGACGCGAATGCACTATTCAGATCGATCGAGTGGGGATCGATGCATCACGGGTGGCGCTCCTTTGCTTTCGCCCTACGCGACTCAATGGAACACGCGATGAGTTGCCTTCCACGCCGAGCAGCGTGCACATCGTCGACTCGACGAAGGGACCGCTTGTCGGTAGCGGACGCCTCAACCGGATCATGCCATTCGCGGTGACGACTGTCCTCGGCATGGCCGTGGCCGTGCCATTCGCTTCTTGGACGCGGCCCGGTCTCGCTGTCCCCGCATGCCTCCTGATGGCGGCGGCAATCATCGGATCGATCGTCATCCCCTGGCACCGCATCGCGCGCACCGCGCAGCTCGCACCCGCCTTCGCCATCCTCGCCGCGACGCTGGTCCTGACGCACGGGACTGGGCAAGCCGCCCACTCACCGTTTACCGCCCTGATCGTGATGCCGTTGATGTGGTTGGCGCTGTACGAGAACCGCATTGCGGTGTTGGTGGCCGCCGGGCTCACCGGCCTGGCCCTTGGGCTCACCCCATCGAGCGGGCTCACGGAGCCAGCGGGTAACGGTGACTTGTCCATCTTTGTCTTGGTCGTCACGTGTGTAGGGATGGGAATCACGCTGCACGGTCTCGTCGCTGACGCCAGACAGCTCGCCCTCTCGTTGCGTGTGCACCACGCCGCGCTGGAGCACATGTCGCTGCACGATCCGCTCACTGACCTGCCGAACCGTCGGGCATTCGCCGCAGAGTCACGAGTCGCCCGTGACCACGCCGAACACGACAGCCGGCCTTTTTCCGTGCTCTACATCGACCTCGACCACTTCAAGGAGCTGAACGACACGCTCGGACACGACGTGGGCGACGTGCTGCTCAGGGAGGTCGCTGATCGGCTCCGAGCGTTGGTGCGCTCCACCGATACCGTTGCCCGCCTCGGCGGCGACGAATTCGCTGTGCTCGTAGAAGGAAGCGGGCCGGCTCATGCGGTCCAGTTGGCTGAACGCATCGAAACTGCGCTGAGAGTCCCGTACGTCGCCGCCCCCGACGTGCCCATGTCGGCGAGCGTCGGCATCGCGCATAGTGCCGATGCGGGCACCGAGCCCGACGCGGTGCTGTCCGCGGCGGATACGTCGATGTTCACACGCAAACGAGAACGACACAGGACCCAGCGCACGGACGAGCAGTCTGAGAAGGTCGACGAATACTCGTAGGTGGCGCAGCTGCCGTGAGGCGCTTGGTCACGGAGTGGTCACGAACGTCGCGCAACAAATGGCCGCTTGACCTCGTCGATCGAGCGCTGACGTTGCGCGCGACGAATTGCGCCGGCGCTGATGCGTTGGTGGCTTCGGCATCCCCATCGATCTCACCTGGGTATGTTGTGCCGCACGCCGAGTGTGTGGAGGGAGGTGAGCGTGCCGCATCGTCGTTGAGCAACTGACGGATTCATCCGGTCGGATGAGCCATGCCGAGGCTCCGACGAGCAGCTGATGTGCTGCCGGGGTCCGGCCCTACCCCTGTAGCGAAGGAGTCGAGATGGCAGTCGATGTCGACGCGCTCGAGCGTGTCGTGTCCGAAGTCATAACCCCAAACGCGGGCGCCGTCGATGCGAACGGCGAGTTCCCAGTGAGGAGCCTGGATGCCCTGCAGGCGAATGGGCTGATGGGCCTCACGACCAGCAGTGCTGTCGGCGGCGGCGGCGGCTCCATGGCCGACGCCGCGATCGTCGTGGAGAAGCTGGCCGGCGCGTGCGGCTCGACCGCGATGGTCGTCCTCATGCATTACGCCGCCAATGGCATCATCGAGGCGCACGGTTCCGAAGAGGTGCGGCGCGACATCGGTGCAGGAAGTCACCTCACGACGCTGGCCTTCTCGGAGGCTGGTTCGCGCAGCCACTTCTGGGCGCCAGCCGGAACCGCGACGGCGGAGGCTGATCGCGTGCGTCTGGATGCAAAGAAGAGTTGGGTGACCAGCGCGGCGAACGCCACCAGCTACGTGTGGTCGAGCCGGCCGGTGGCCGCGGACGGGCCGATGAGCCTCTGGTTGGTCCTCGCCGACACCCCCGGGCTGGAGATCGGCGGACCGTTCGACGGCCTCGGACTGCGGGGAAACGGCTCCGTTCCGGTGAACGCAAGTGGCGTCGTGGTCGGGCGCGACGCCCAGCTCGGCGACGACGGCGCGGGGCTCGACGTTGCGCTCGCCACCGCGTTGCCGTGGTTCCTGGTGCTCAGCACGGCTTTCGCGCTCGGTCTCATGGAGGCAGTCACGAAGGAGGCGGGCGACCACGTGAACACGACTCGGCTCGAACACCTCGACATTCCGTTGGTCGGCCAGCCGATCGTGCGCGCTGACTACGCCCGCATGCGCATCACGACCGACAGCACCCGAGCCTTCCTGGCCGACACGCTGGCAGCACTCGGTGCCGATCGAGAGGATGCGGTGCTTCGCGTGTTGGAGAGCAAGGCGATCGCGGCCGAAGCCGCGATCGACGTGACCGATCTCGCGATGAAGGTGTGTGGAGGGGCTGCCTTCCGCAAGGAAGTCGGAATCGAGCGACGCTTCCGCGACGCGAGGGCTGCGCGAGTGATGGCGCCCACGACCGACGCGCTCCTCGACTTCGTTGGTCGGGCCATCAGCGGCATGCCGCTGCTCGACGCATGAGCCTCGCGGGAACGTCCGACCTGTTGCTCGGAGCCGTTGCCTACGACCCCAAGGTGGTGACGATCTGGGATGGGTTCCGACGCTGGTTTGCGGGACGCGACTTTGGGTTCGACTATGTCCTGTACTCGAACTACGAGAGGCAGGTGGATGACCTACTCGCTCATCGAATCGATGTCGCGTGGAACTCGCCTCTGGCGTGGGTGCGCGCTCGTCGGGCAGCGGGCGCAGCCGGAGGCCGAGTGACGGCCCCGGTGATGCGTGACAGCGACCGCGACCTCACCTCGATCGTGATCGTACGAGCAGACTCTGACATCAAGACGATCGACGATCTGCGGGGCAAGGTCGTGGCCACGGGGGCCGTCGATTCGCCGCAAGCGACGCTGTTGCCTCTCGACTGTCTCCGCGAACAAGGCGTCGATCCGGCCAACGAACTGACCGTGCGCCGTTTCGACGTCGGCGTGGGTTTGCACGGCGATCATGTCGGCGGTGAGCGTGACGCGGCGAAAGCGCTCGTTGCCGGTGATGTCGATGCCGCTTGCATCCTTGCTGCGAATCACCTCGTGTTTTCACGTGAAGGCACGTTGCCCGCGAACTCCACGTCGGTGATCGCCGAGACGACCGCGTTCGATCATTGCAACATGACCGTGAACGACACCGCAGAGAATGCCGCGGCGGTCAAGCGATTCTGCGAGCTGCTGCTTTCGATGGACTACGGCGACGCCGAGGTGCGCCCGCTCCTCGACCTGGAGGGCCTGAAGCAGTGGTTACCTGGACGACTCGAGCTGTACCAGCCACTCGAGCGCGCCGTCGACAACGCCAACTTCTATGACGCCAATGGACGAATCACCGCCGCCGACTATCGACCTTGACCGCCTCGGCCTCGACCGAGGCGGGCACCTTCTGATCGACCGCGCCCTTCGAGGACTTCAACCCGGCGACGCCATTCGCGTCCGAGGATCGGATCCTCACCTTGGACTCCACCTCAGCGCATGGGGTCGAGCCCACGGACACCACGTTGACGGCCACGTCGTCACGAAGGGCCGCGCCTCTACTGATCGTTGGCGCGCTTCGGTGCGAGCTGGAATCCCGGGCACACCGTCCCCCGTCGCTGATCCGACCTGGGGGCTGGCCGCGCGCGGTGCACTGGTGGAAGCCGGCGGTCCGGCGCTCGGTATCTCGGATCTCAACCAACGCGACGCGGTATGGGCCGACATCGCGCCGAAGCTGTACGCCCAAGCCGCCGCGAACCAATGGGATCCCGAAACTGCCATCGACTGGAACGGCGGCGACTTGCTTCCTCACGAGGTCGAAGACGCCGTCGTACAACTGATGACATACCTCATCGAGAACGAGCAGGCCGCCCTCGCAGTACCAGCGCGTCACCTCGCGCGCATCCACCCCCAGTACCGCGAGGTCATCGCGTTTCTCGCCACACAGATCGCCGACGAAGCCCGCCACGTCGAAGTCTTCACCCGACGCGCCCTCCTGCATCGCCGCGAACTCGGCTCATCCACCGTGGGTGGTCGTGCTTCACTGCAGACGCTCATCGACGAACCGGACTTCACACTGGCGTCATTCCTACTCTCCGTGCTCGGTGAAGGGACGTTCCTCGATCTGCTGTCATTTCTCGAACGTCACGCTCCGGATCGCGTGACGAGGCAGGTCGCGCGCCTCACACGACAAGACGAAGCCCGGCACGTTGCGTTCGGCCAAGCCCATCTCGAGCACCAAGTCTCCGTCGACCCGACGCTGCGCGGGCGGCTGCGACTGGCGATCGAGCACCGGCACGAGACGCTGCGATCGAGTGCAGGACTGAACTCCGACGTACACGACTCCCTCGTATTGCTCGCAGCGGGCGCCTTCAGCGTCGAAGCGATCACCGCAGGGTGGGATCGAGTACAAGAACTCCAAGCCACCATGCACGAAGGTCGCCAGCGCCGCCTCGTGCGCATCGGCTTCACCACCAACGACGCCGACGAGCTCTCCGCACTGCACACGCGCAACTTCATGTAAGCGGTCCTTCCTCTGGTCACGGATTGGTCACGCACGTCGCGAAACGGCCGTCATTCTTCGCGTTCTTGCGTCGCCTAACCCCTCATACGGTGGTCAATCAACGCAAGAACAAAGACGCGCACACGGTCAACTCGAACACGGGGTGGACGGGCGCTCGCATCACGGCGTGGTGAAGGTGTCTGCGGATTCGTCTACGCCGCCGGTATCGCAATACGCGGGGCGGAGGTGGATGACCGCCGCGAGAGATCGAGGCGCCGCAGCAACTGCGCGTTGAACGCCACGACGACGGTGGATGCCGACATGAGAATCGCGCCGACAGCCGGCGACAATGTGATACCCACGAACGAGAGCACGCCCGCGGCCAGGGGGATGGCGATGAGGTTGTAGCCGGCACCCCATGCGAGGTTCTGGATCATCTTGCGGTAACTCGCGCGTGACAGGCGGATGACACCGATCACGGCCCGCGGATCGCTGGAGGCGAGCACTACGCCTGCCGACTCGATGGCGACGTCGGTGCCGGCACCGATGGCGATGCCGACATCGGCACGAGCCAACGCGGGTGCGTCGTTCACACCATCGCCGACCATCGCCACTTTGAGACCACGAGCCTGCAAGTCGGCGACGGCCCTGTCCTTGTCCTCGGGGAGGACTTCGGCGAAGACCTCGTCGACACCGAGCTCAGCGCCGACTGCGTCGGCGACTTGGCGGGCATCGCCGGTGATCATCACGACTCGGATGCCGAGGGCGTGGAGTCCATCGATGGCTTCTTTGGATTCCGGTCGGATCTGGTCCTCGAGCGCGAGCGCGCCGACCACCTGTCCGTCGCGGACGACGTGCAAGACCGCGGCGCCGCGTTGGCGCCATTCCGCGGTGCGGGGAGCGATCGCGTCTGGCTCCTCGAGTTGTCGCTCGCGTAGTAGCGCGGGCCCTCCGACGGCGACAGTTGTGCCGCTGACGTTCGCCTCGACGCCGCGGCCGGTGATCGAACGAAAGTCGGACGCGTGCGGCACAACGGCCTCTCGCTCCGCGGCCGCGGACACGATGGCCCGGGCGAGCGGGTGCTCGCTGTCGGCTTCCACCGCGGCCGCGAGCGCGAGGACGTCATCCTCGCTGAGTCCGTCACCGGCGATGCCGGTCACGGCATGCTTGCCGGTGGTGAGCGTGCCGGTCTTGTCGAAGAGCACGGCGTCGATCGTGCGCATGCGTTCGAGGGCGAGGCGGTCTTGGACCAGGATGCCGGCGCGGGCGGCGATGCCGGTCGACACGGCGATGGTGAGCGGGATCGCCAACCCGAGTGCATGCGGGCAGGCGATGACCAGCACGGTCACGGTTCGTTCGATGGCGTGGTCGATCTCACCGAGCGCGGTCCACACGATGAACGTGGCGGCGCCGCTGGCGGTGGCGATGTAGAAGAGCAGCGCGGCGAAGCGGTCGGCGAGGGCTTGCGCCCGCGACTGTGACGCTTGCGCCTCCTCGACGAGCCGTTGGATCCCCGCCAACGCAGTGTCGGCGCCGACCGCATCGACGCGCACTCGGATGGCTGAGTCGGTCGAGACGGTGCCGGCGACGACTCGGTCACCGACACGCTTGAGCACAGGGCGCGACTCACCGGTGATCATCGACTCGTCCAACTCGGCCTCGCCGTCGACGATGACGCCGTCCGCTGGGACGCGTCCGCCGGGGCGCACGAGCACGACGTCGCCGACGCGAAGTTCGTCGATCGACACGGACTCGATCCCATGGTCGGTGACGCGTTCCGCGTCGTCGGGGAGTAGCTCGGCCAGGGCGGCCAACGCGCCCTGCGCCTGTCCGATGGCTCGCATCTCCAGCCAGTGTCCGAGGAGCATGATCGTGACGAGCGTGGCGAGCTCGAACCACAGGTCGACGTCGATCCAGCCGAACTCGGTGGCGACCGACGCGCTGAACGCGACGAGTAGTCCCATCGAAATCAGCAGCATCATGCCGGGCTGCCGTGAACGCAGTTCGCTCCAACCGCCGCGAAGGAACACCGGGCCGCCGTAGAGGAACACGAGCGTGCCGAAGAGGGGAGCGACCAGTGTGGAACCGGAGAAGTGCGGCGCGGTGTAGCCCAGCCAGTCCTGAACCATGGCGCTGTACATGACCGTCGGGATGGTCAGCAGGAGGCTGACCCAGAACTTGCGGCGGAACATCTCGGCGTGATCCGCGTGGCCGCCATGGTCGTGGTGCTGATGGCCGGACATCTCCACGAGTTGCACGCTATACCCGCTGGGGGTATGGTTCCACCCGATGGTTGGCTACAGCGACAAGAAGGACGCGGTCCACAAGCGGCTGCGCCGGATCGAGGGTCAGGTGCGCGGATTGCAGCGCATGGTCGACGAGGACAAGTACTGCATCGAAGTCCTCGACCAGATCGCCGCGGTCACCAAGGCGCTGCAGGCGGTGGCCATCGAGCTCCTGGACGACCACCTCTCGCATTGTGTGGCCGATGCGCTCACCACCGGCGGCAAGACCGCCGACGAGAAGGTCGCGGAGGCATCGGCAGCTATCGCTCGTCTCGTCCGCTCGTGACGGACGTGTTCGCCGCAATCTCGATTGGGGACATCGGAGAGAGCGCCAAGGAAGGCTTCTTCATGTTCTGGGAGACGCTCTGGGCCCTGGTGTTGGGGTTCGGTCTCTCCGGAGTCGTGCAGGCCTTCGTCTCCAAAGACGACCTTCAGCGGGTGATGGGCGACCACCGACCTGCCGCGGTCGCCAGGGCCACCGGGTTCGGGATGGTGTCGTCCAGTTGCAGCTATGCGGCGACGGCGATGGCGAAGTCGCTGTTCCAGAAGGGCGCTGACTTCATCACCGCCATGGTTTTCATGTTCGCGTCGACCAACTTGGTGATCGAGCTCGGGGTCGTACTGCTGATCTTGATGGGCTGGCAGTTCGCCGCCGCCGAGTTCATCGGCGGGCCGATCATGATCATCCTGCTCGTGCTCGCCGGCGGGGTCATCGTCAAGCGCGACGAGATCAACGAGGCCCGTCGCCGTTTGCAGGAAGGCAAGGTCGCTGGTCACGACCACCAGGAGATGGTGGGCGTCAGCGAGGAACGGCAGGAGGAGCTCGAGCACACGCCATGGCGCGTGAAGCTGACATCCAAAGCGGCGTGGGCGGACGCGGCCAGCTACGCGATGGCGGACATCAAGATGCTCCGGAAGGAGCTCGTGATCGGCTACAGCGTCGCTGGACTCCTGGCGGTGCTGGTGCCGATGGACGTGTGGAACGACGTATTCTTCCGCGGCCACGGCTTCTGGACGACGCTCGAGAACGTCCTCATCGGTCCGTTCATCGCCTTCATCAGCTTCGTGTGCTCGATCGGCAACGTGCCGATGGCCGCCGCGTTGTGGCATGGCGGCATCAGTTTCGGCGGCGTGATCAGCTTCATCTTCGCCGACCTGATCACGTTGCCGTTGGTGCTCATCTACCGCAAGTACTACGGCACAAAGCTGGCGCTGAAGCTCTTGTTCACCTTCTGGGCCGTCATGTCGGTTGCCGGATTGATCGTGGAGGGGATCTTCTACGGATTCGACGCCATCCCGACGACGCGACCGCACGACGTGGTGCACACGAGCTTCGAGTGGAACTACACCACGTTCCTCAACATCGTCTTTCTTGGTGTCTTCGCCGTCCTGTACGGGCTGTACCGCAACCGCGAGCGGCTCGGCGGTGGCCGGGGCTACGCCGTCGACCCGGTGTGCGGCATGCAAGTCCGCACCGTCGACGCGCCGGCAACACGACAACACGGAGGCGAGACGTACTCGTTCTGCTCGGACCGCTGTGCAGAACGGTTCGAAGACGAACCCGACCGCTACGCCACCGCTACGCCCACAGAACCCTCTCACTGACCGAAAGGCAACTCGTGCAACGCAAGATCCTCGCGACCGCTGTCGCAATTGGCCTCGCCGTCATCATCGGTGCCTGCGGCGGCGGTGACTCCACCCACAACGCTGCTGGCGGACGGACGATCGACATCGACATGCGCGACAACGACTTCTCGCCGGCCAGCGTTCAAGTCAAGGCCGGCGAGGAAGTGCAGTTCGTCTTCCACAACAAAGGCGCGGCCGTTCACGACGCGTACATCGGCGACGAGGCCGCGCAAACGGAGCATGAGCATGAGATGCGCGCGTCGAGCGGCAACGCCCACGGTGGCGGTCACGGCACCGACGGCATCACGGTTGAACCGGGAAAGACAGCCACTCTCAGCCACACCTTCGACAAGTCCGGCACGACAATCGTCGGCTGCCACGAAGACGGCCACTACGTGCTCGGCATGCGCATGATCGTCAACGTGACGTAGACCTCGCCGGGCTCGAGCGCACGGCGATGCTGCGCGTGCGACGCCAGGAACAGGTTGACATGATCCGCATATTTACTATACGGTCCATATAGTGAATATGGTGAGACGCGACTACGACAATTCGCTGCGGGCGGAGCAAGCGGCAGCAACCCGCAAGCGGATCGTCGACGCCTCGATTGTCGTGTTGGCGAAGGGCCCTGACGAACTGTCGGTGCCGGCGGTGGCGGCCGAGGCGGGGGTCTCGGTGCCCACGGTGTATCGCCACTTCGCGTCGAAGAAGGCGCTGGTGGATGCCGTGTACGAGCGCTACTCCGACGAGATCGACGTGCGCTGGCCGGACGATCCGCCTCGCAACCTGGACGACTTCCTCACCCGTGTTCCCGGCGTGTTCATCCGCCAGGAACAGTTGCCATCGACCCTGCGCGCGGTCATGTCCGGTCCGACGGGCGCCAAGGCGCGGCGCGACAACATGCCCGATCGGCTGGCCAGCGCGGACGCCCTCATCGGCGCGCTGCGCCTCGATCCTGACGACCGCGAGCGCTTGCGCGATCTGATGGTCGTGCTCACGAGCTCCGCCATACAGGGGGCGTTCCGTGACTACCTCGGCGTCGGGCCAGAGGTCGCCGCCGATCGCGTCGTGTGGGCCATCAAACGTCTGACGACGCCGACCACCAAGAAGAGGAAGTGACATGGACGACGTGTGGCAAGCACCCGGACCGGGTTCGTGGATGCGTGACGACGTCCACTTCACGGGCGCCATGAGCGGCTATCTGGCCGCGCTTTTCATGCCCGCCTTCGCTGAGGGGTGGCGGCAGGGGTTCGCTCGCTACGGCCTGCCCCTCGAATCGCTGCAGCCGGCCGTCGTGGGCGGTCGTATGTTCGCGCGAGTACAGCCGGTCGGCGCGCCCGAACCGAAGCCCGGCAAGACATCGTCGCCGCCACCCAAGCTCGTCATGCGGGTGCTGTTCGCCGTGCATCCCGAGTTGCGACGACGGCGCAAGAGCGCCGCCGAGACGCTCGCATCGAAGCGATGGAGATCGGATCGCGCCATTTGGCGCGAGCAGGATGGACCGGCGCTGCGCGCTCGGTGCATCGAACTGCAAGCCGTCGATCCCGACAAGCTCGACGATGCTGCGCTGCGCGACCACTTGGCTGCGCTCGAGCGGTTGTTTCATGACGGCAACGTGATCCACTTCCGACAGAATCCGGCGAGTGGAATCCCGGTCGGCGACTTCGTGGTACACACCACGGAGTGGGCCGGCGTCGAAGCGGCCGAGGCGACCGCGGCACTCCAGGGACACAGCCCCGCGTCCGCGCGGTGCTTGGAACTACTCGATGTCGTCGCATCGGCCGTCAGCCCAGTGCCGGGCCTTGCCGCATCCTTGGCCGACCAAACGGTGTCGCCGAGATCGCGCCTCGCCGAGCTACGCGAGAGCTCACCGGCCGCCGCGGCCGCGCTCGACGACTACCGCGCCGAGTATGGCCAGCGCATTGTGACGGGATTCGACGTGACCGATCACACGCTCGCTGAGCTTCCCGACGTCGTGGTCAACTCGATCCTCGCCAGGCTCTGCCCTCCAGCGACTGACCCCGTGCAGGCCGGCAACGCCGCGGCCGACGCGCTACGCGAGCGCGTGCCCGAACAGCACCGAGCAGCGTTCGACGAACTCCTGGACGAGGCGCGGGCGGGCTATGCGCTCCACGACGAGGACGTCGGGTATGCGTTCACCTGGCCCCTCGGTTTGATCCGCCGCGCCCTGCTCGTCGCCGGTGCCCGGCTTGCCGACCGCGGCGCCCTCGAACTGCCGGCGCATGTTTTCGACGCCGAGCCCGAGGAGGTCGCTCGTCTTCTCGTCGGAGAGCAAGGTGCACCCACAGTCGCCGAGCTCGCACGACGCGCGAGCGACCGCGGTCGTCTCGCCGCGCTCGACCCGCCTGATCATCTCGGCCCCGTGGGAGCGCTGCCCGACGCCTCGCTGTTCCCGGCGCCCGTCGCGCGCGTCACCCGAGCGCTGATGGCGTGGATCGCCGACGCGAACCTGGCTCGCTCGGCCGCGGGTAACGGGCGCGGCATCGTTGGTGTCGCTGCGAGCCCCGGGGTCTACGAAGGGCGCGCGTGCGTCCTCAGCGGTCCCGGCGAGTTCTCACGGCTCGAACTCGGCGACGTTCTTGTCGCGCCCGTGACATCGCCGGCATACAACACCGTCCTTCCGCTCCTTGGCGCCGTGGTCACCGACAGAGGTGGAGCCCTGTGTCACGCCGCGATCGTGGCCCGCGAGTTCGCGATCCCCGCCGTCGTCGGCACCATCAGCGCAACGAGGGACATCCCAGATGGTGCCAAGGTCCGCGTCGACGGCACGACGGGAACCGTGACGATCCTCGGCTGAACGTCGAGGAGCGGAGCACTGTTGAACGACTGAAGCCGCAGGTCGCGCGCACTTACGGTGCCAACCCGAGGCTATGGAGTCGGCGGCGTAGGTTTGGTGCGGTGCTGCAGTGGACT
>JBEEGD010000133.1:0-2851 GCA_041166685.1 Acidimicrobiaceae bacterium
CCGCGGCGGCAACGTCGAGCGGTTGGCCGGGTCGGGTGATCGGGGTCGGTGCGGTTGCGAACGGGGGCTGCCAATCGTCGCCCGGCAACGGCACCCGCCCAAGCGCAAGACAGTTCACCGTCACGCCGGATGCGCCGACCTCGGTCGCGAGCGCTCGGGCAAAGCCGATCGTGCCCGCCTTGCCGGCGGCGTACGCCGAGGTGCACGGGACGCCAGTGCGACCGGCGTTCGAGACGATGTTGACGACTCGTCCCCAGCCACGATCCACCATCTTCCCGACGCACACATGTGTGCAGTTGAGGACCGCATAGAGGTTCAGGCGGATCATCGGCTCCCAGTCCGCCGGCTGTGTCTTCAGGAACGGGACAACCCATTTGCCAGGCTCGGGAGGGATCCCTGCGTTGTTGACCAGGATGTCGATCGGCCCGAGCGCCTGTTCGGCGGCCGTGACCATCCCCGCGATCTGCTCAGCGTCAGTGACGTCTGCGGCCACCGCAACCGCGGTGCCGCCGGCTTCCTCGATCTCCGCCACGACGGCATCAGCGCGCTCGGGGTAGAAGTCGTTGACCGCGACACGCGCCCCTACCGACGCGAGCGCGTGCGCGATTCCCCGGCCAACGTTGCGTCCGGCTCCAGTGATGAGCGCTGTCCGCCCGGACAGATCGAACACGCGACATCCCCCGATCGACTCGCCTATGCGTCGAATCACCCTATGGCGATATTTAGGCTCCGTGCAAGACCGTGATCGACAGTCGAGACCCGCCACAACGGATGCGGTAGGGCAGGTATACCCAGTCGTTCAGGGCAGAAGTCAGACACCGTCCAACTTTACGCGTACCACTGCCCCGCCTATGATCCGGCTCGTTTCGCGTTTTCCCGCGGAACGAACCTCGGAAACGGAGCACGTATGTCCGGCTACAAGTTCATCATTTACGAGACCTTCGACGACGGGAAGATCGCTCGGATCCTCTTGAACCGCCCGGACACGCGTAACGCGCAGAGCCGGGGACTGCTCGTCGAACTCGACGAGGCGTTCCTCCAGGCTGAGGCTGACGACCAAGTCCGCGTTGTGATCCTCGGTGGCACCGGCCCGATGTTTTCCTCTGGCCACGATCTCGGCTCGGCTCAAGCCGTTGCCGAGCGCACGCCCGGCCCCGACCGCCACCCCTCCACCCTCATCAACGGGGCGACTCGCGACGGCGCCGAGATGCGCATGCTGCAGGAGTGGCACTACTTCTTCGAAAACACCCGCCGATGGCGCAACCTGCGCAAGATCACCATCGCGCAGGTGCAGGGGACGGTGTTCGCCGCCGGCCTGATGTTGATCTGGGCGTGCGATCTCATCGTTGCGGCCGACGACGTCAAGTTCGCTGATGTGGTGGGCGCTCGTCTCGGGATGTGCGGCGTCGAGTACTTCGCCCACCCCTGGGAGTTCGGGCCCCGCAAGACGAAGGAGCTCATGCTCACCGGTGACTCGATCGATGTCGAAGAAGCTCACCAACTCGGAATGGTGAGCAAGATCTTCCCGCGCGCCGACATGGAGGAACAGACACTCGAGTTCGCGCGGCGAATCGCGCAGCTGCCCACGATGACGGCCTTGCTGATCAAGGAGTCCGTCAACCAGACGATGGACAACATGGGCTTCTACAACGCGTTGAACGCGTGCTTCACGCTCCACCAGCTGAACCACTCCCACTGGGCCGAGGTCAACGACGACGGGTGGCCGGCGGCCAAGCCCGAGCACGGCATTCCTGACTGGCGCACCGCGCCGCCGATCGTTCCCGCCGTCAAGAACTTGGCGCAGGCGCCCGCACCTACTCGCTGAGCCGCTCGGGCGCCGTCAGGCTGACGCTGCGCGGGCGGCGAGCTCGTGCTTGAGCACCTTGCCGCCCGCGTTGTGTGGGAGCTCGTCGACGAGCGTCACGCGCCGAGGAACCTTGTAGTCGGCCAGGCGCTCCGCGCAGAAGGAGCGAAGCTGCGACGCGTCGAGCTTCGCGTCTTCGTGCAGCACCACGAAGGCCACGACGTCCTCACCCAACACGTCGTGCGGCACGCCGACAACGGCCGCTTCGATCACGTCCGGACACTCGTAGAGCACCGCCTCGACGTCGATGGCGTGCACGTTGTGGCCGCCGCGAATGATCACGTCCTTCTTGCGACCGACGATGTAGAGGTAGCCATCCGCGTCGAGGTGGCCGATGTCGCCCGTATGCAGCCAGCCACCCGACCACGTCGAGGCGGTGGCGGCCGCGTCGCGGTAGTACTCCCGCTCCATGCCCGCTTGGCGGAAGATGATTTCACCGGCCTCGCCCGCCCGCAGGTCGCGGCCGTCGTCGCCGACGATGCGAAGCTCGATGGGGGGCTTCGGACAGCCGACTGAACCCGGGTGCGACTCCAGCTCCTCGCCGGAGATCGAGCAGATGCCTCCTGCCTCGCTCATCCCGTACGCGTTCGTGATGCTGGCGTTCGGCATTCGCTGGCGGAGTCGTTCGATGGTCGCCGAAGCAGCCGGCGCGCTACCAAGGAAGCACACGGCCACGCTCGAGAGATCGGCAACTTCGAACTTCGGATGAGCCACCAGCAGCTGGGCCATCGCCGGCACGATGAAGCAGACCAGCGGTCGGTCACGCTCGACGGTCGCCAGCCAGTCCTCTGCGTCGAAGCGCGGATGGTAGAGGCAGGTCATGCCGGTTTTCATGCCCATGTAGATGGGTCCCACGCCGGCGAAGGTGAACAACGGGTTCCCGTACATCCAGTAGGCGCCCGTCCATGTGGGGAGCGCGTTCGGCAGCTGGGAGATCGCCTTGTGGCGCACCGCTACACCCTTGGGGCTGCCGGTCGTGCCGGAGGT